>NC_014472.1:3790000-3868304 GCF_000153165.2 Maribacter sp. HTCC2170 | reverse complement strand
AGACTTAGGTTCTGTTACCGTTACCGAAAATGACGGTGTAATAGGAAACGAAGTGACCAATGCAACGGATGGCACATTAACGCGATCAGGGGCAGGGACAACAGTAAGTCCTTATACTTTAGGTGTTTCTGCTAATGGCATTACAAATACAGAATTGGCGAACAATGCCGTAGGATTAGAAAACATAGCAGATGGTTCATCTGCAGATCAAATCATGCAATGGGATGGATCGGATTGGATCCTGGTAGATGGTGCTGGTTTGAGTACTGACGACCAGGCCTTGAGCTTGGCCGGTAACACCTTGACCTTGGAGGATGGTGGAACCGTTGACCTTAGTGGATACTTGGATGATACGGACACAGATGACCAGACCTTGAGTTTGGCCGGTAACACCTTATCGATTGCCGATGGCAACTCGGTAGACCTTAGTGGATATGTGAGCACTGATGACCAGGCCTTGAGCTTGGCGGGTAACACCTTGACCTTAGAGGATGGTGGAACCGTTGATCTTAGTGGATATGTAAGTACTGATGACCAGATAGCAAATGAAGTAAACATAACGGATGCCGGTGGCAACTTCACCGCTACGGAAGTAGAGGGTGCCTTGGCCGAATTGGCAGCGGGCAGTACTGATGACCAGGCCTTGAGCTTGGCGGGTAACACCCTGACCTTAGAGGATGGTGGAACTGTTGATCTTAGTGGATACTTGGATGATACGGACACAGATGACCAGACCTTGAGTTTGTCCGGTAACACCTTATCGATTGCCGATGGCAACTCGGTAGACCTTAGTGGATATGTAAGTACGGATGACCAGATAGCAAATGAAGTGAACATAACGGATGCCGGTGGCAACTTCACCGCTACGGAAGTAGAGGGTGCCTTGGCCGAATTGGCAGCAGGTAGTACTGATGACCAGGCCTTGAGCTTGGCGGGTAACACTCTGACCTTGGAGGATGGTGGAACTGTTGACCTTAGCGGATATGTGAGTACTGATGACCAGGCCTTGAGCTTGGCGGGTAACACCTTGACCTTAGAGGATGGTGGAACCGTTGACCTTAGTGGATATGTGAGCACTGATGACCAGGCCTTGAGCTTGGCGGGTAACACCTTGACCTTGGAGGATGGTGGAACCGTTGATCTTAGTGGATATGTGAGTACGGATGACCAGATAGCAAATGAAGTGAACATAACGGATGCCGGTGGCAACTTTACCGCTACGGAAGTAGAGGGTGCCTTGGCCGAATTGGCAGCAGGCAGTACTGATGACCAAGCCTTGAGCTTGGCGGGTAACACCCTGACCTTGGAGGATGGTGGAACCGTTGATCTTAGTGGATATGTGAGTACGGATGACCAGATAGCAAATGAAGTAAACATAACGGATGCCGGTGGCAACTTCACCGCTACGGAAGTAGAGGGTGCCTTGGCCGAATTGGCAGCAGGTAGTACGGATGACCAACAGTTGAACGATACCAATACGGTATTCAATTCAGGAACGAATACATTGACCATTGAATTGGAAGATGGAGGAACTGCAACCGCAGACTTTAGTGCCTTGGATAATGATGATCAAGATATCAGTACAAATGGTACGGCTGGAAATATTTCCATTGATGATGGCAGTTCGATTACATTGAATGTCAATGATGCTGATGCGGTTATTGGAAATGAGGTGACAAATGGAACTGATGCGACCTTGACACGTTCAGGAGCGGGCACTACAGGCGATCCATATACTTTGGATGTTGCTGCAGATGGCATTACCAATGCTGAGATTGCAGATAATGCGGTACAGTTGGAGAATATAGCAGATGGTACTGCGGATGGACAAGTGATGCAATGGGATAATGCTACTTCTTCATGGACTTTAGTAGACTTAGGTTCTGTTACCGTTACCGAAAATGACGGTGTAATAGGAAACGAAGTGACCAATGCAACGGATGGCACATTAACGCGATCAGGGGCAGGGACAACAGTAAGTCCTTATACTTTAGGTGTTTCTGCTAATGGCATTACAAATACAGAATTGGCGAACAATGCCGTAGGATTAGAAAACATAGCAGATGGTTCATCTGCAGATCAAATCATGCAATGGGATGGATCGGATTGGATCCTGGTAGATGGTGCTGGTTTGAGTACTGATGACCAGGCCTTGAGCTTGGCGGGTAACACCTTGACCTTGGAGGATGGTGGAACCGTTGACCTTAGTGGATACTTGGATGATACGGACACAGATGACCAGACCTTGAGTTTGGCCGGTAACACCTTATCGATTGCCGATGGCAACTCGGTAGACCTTAGTGGATATGTGAGCACTGATGACCAGGCCTTGAGCTTGGCGGGTAACACCTTGACCTTAGAGGATGGTGGAACCGTTGATCTTAGTGGATATGTAAGTACTGATGACCAGATAGCAAATGAAGTAAACATAACGGATGCCGGTGGCAACTTCACCGCTACGGAAGTAGAGGGTGCCTTGGCCGAATTGGCAGCGGGCAGTACTGATGACCAGGCCTTGAGCTTGGCGGGTAACACCCTGACCTTAGAGGATGGTGGAACTGTTGATCTTAGTGGATACTTGGATGATACGGACACAGATGACCAGACCTTGAGTTTGTCCGGTAACACCTTATCGATTGCCGATGGCAACTCGGTAGACCTTAGTGGATATGTGAGCACTGATGACCAGGCCTTGAGCTTGGCGGGTAACACCTTGACCTTAGAGGATGGTGGAACCGTTGATCTTAGTGGATACTTGGATGATACGGACACAGATGACCAGACCTTGAGTTTGGCCGGTAACACCTTATCGATTGCCGATGGCAACTCGGTAGACCTTAGTGGATATGTGAGCACTGATGACCAGGCCTTGAGCTTGGCGGGTAACACCCTGACCTTGGAGGATGGTGGAACCGTTGATCTTAGTGGATACTTGGATGATACGGACACAGATGACCAGACCTTGAGTTTGGCCGGTAACACCTTATCGATTGCCGATGGCAACTCGGTAGACCTTAGTGGATATGTGAGCACTGATGATCAGGCCTTGAGCTTGGCGGGTAACACCTTGACCTTGGAGGATGGTGGAACCGTTGATCTTAGTGGATACTTGGATGATACGGACACAGATGACCAGACCTTGAGTTTGGCCGGTAACACCCTATCGATTGCCGATGGCAACTCGGTAGACCTTAGTGGATATGTGAGTACTGATGACCAAGCCTTGAGCTTGGCAGGTAATACCTTGACCTTAGAGGATGGTGGAACCGTTGACCTTAGTGGATATGTGAGCACTGATGACCAGGCCTTGAGCTTGGCGGGTAATACCTTGACCTTGGAGGATGGTGGAACCGTTGATCTTAGTGGATACTTGGATGATACGGACACAGATGACCAGACCTTGAGTTTGGCCGGTAACACCCTATCGATTGCCGATGGCAACTCGGTAGACCTTAGTGGATATGTGAGTACTGACGACCAGGCCTTGAGCTTGGCGGGTAACACCTTGACCTTGGAGGATGGTGGAACCGTTGATCTTAGTGGATACTTGGATGATACGGACACAGATGACCAGACCTTGAGTTTGGCCGGTAACACCTTATCGATTGCCGATGGCAACTCGGTAGACCTTAGTGGATATGTGAGCACTGATGACCAGGCCTTGAGCTTGGCGGGTAACACCTTGACCTTGGAGGATGGTGGAACCGTTGATCTTAGTGGATACTTGGATGATACGGACACAGATGACCAGACCTTGAGTTTGGCCGGTAACACCCTATCGATTGCCGATGGCAACTCGGTAGACCTTAGTGGATATGTGAGTACTGACGACCAGGCCTTGAGCTTGGCAGGTAATACCTTGACCTTGGAGGATGGTGGAACCGTTGATCTTAGTGGATACTTGGATGATACGGACACAGATGACCAGACCTTGAGTTTGGCCGGTAACACCTTATCGATTGCCGATGGCAACTCGGTAGACCTTAGTGGATATGTGAGCACTGATGACCAGGCCTTGAGCTTGGCGGGTAACACCTTGACCTTGGAGGATGGTGGAACCGTTGATCTTAGTGGATACTTGGATGATACGGACACAGATGACCAGACCTTGAGTTTGGCCGGTAACACCTTATCGATTGCCGATGGCAACTCGGTAGACCTTAGTGGATATGTAAGTACTGATGACCAGGCCTTGAGCTTGGCGGGTAACACCTTGACCTTAGAGGATGGTGGAACTGTTGATCTTAGTGGATATGTAAGTACAGATGACCAGATAGCAAATGAAGTGAACATAACGGATGCCGGTGGCAACTTCACGGCCACGGAAGTGGAGGGAGCCTTGGCCGAATTGGCAGCAGGCAGCACGGATGATCAAACCGCTTCTGAAGTTAATTCAGATACACCAGTAGATGTGGATGGTGATGGTACAACGGAAGCAACTGTTGAGGATGTAATACAGGATATTGCGCCAATTGTGTCAAAAGCGGCAAGAATATTTTATCCACCATCAATAGCAGTAGATGCTTCTACAATTGTGAATAATATTACAATCGACTTGTATCAAGAATATATTGATCAATTTGGGACTCCTACAATGGCAAGTTCAGGGGCTCCAGCTGCTGTACCTACTTATACTAAAACTGAACTTTATTATTATGTGACTTTCGCTGATCCAGCCGTGTTAAATATTGACAGTATAGATGCTGATGGAGTTATGCAGTATGATGTAGTGGGCACACCTCCAGATTACAACTCATTGATCAATGTGGTATTTGTTGTAAAATAAATTGAATTAAGAAAACCGACCCAAATCAGTTTGAAACAAATCCCTACATATAAAAAGTTAATCCTCAGTCTTGTTTTTACGATGCTGGGGATAGCTGTATCAAACGCACAGTTTTTATTGCAAGCTCCAAATAGTACAGATGAACATAATTACCAATGGTTTGAAGCTTCTGATACATTTACAGTATTGGGAACGGACTTCTTTTACGAAGTGACAACTCCAGGTATTTATTTCGCAACCTATGATGGTACACTTTGCGGATCCAACGCAACTGGTTATTTTATTGTAACCAATTGCAAATCACCTGATAACGAAGTGACCATGGATATTTCTGCCAATGTGGATTTATCCAATGGTGCTACTGTTAGTTGGAACCCGGCAGTCACTGGTGATCAGACAAGACCTATGGTACTTTCTTCATTAACCGTACAGCGGTATACGGCAACGGTAACCAAAGCTGGAAATAGTTTTGATTTACCAAACTTTACCGTGGTATGTATAGATCAAGCAGCAGTTCTGGTTGATGATGTGGTTACTACAGATGAAGATGTTCCGGTAATTGTTGATATTTATGCAAATGACTCAGACCTACCAACTACAGGAACCCTAACAACTACAAATCCAACAAACGGATCAGTTACCATCAATGAGAATGGAACACCAAATAATCCAACAGACGATGTCGTAACCTATACACCAAATCCTGATTATAATGGCCCAGATACCTTTGATTATACGGTCTGTAACCAATCAGGTGATTGCAGTACTGCAACGGTAACAATTGATGTGTTACCAATTATTGATGCCATTGATGATTCAGTGGTAACTGAAGAAGATACACCGATAGATATTGATATTCTTGCAAACGATAATGACGTGCCGAATGTTGGTACATTAACCAATACAAGTCCAACAAATGGAGCGGTATTATTGATGGACAATGGTACGCCAGGAGATCCATCTGATGATGTGGTATTCTATACCCCGAATACCGGATTCGTAGGTACAGATACGTTCACATATACTATTTGTGATAACGTATTAAACTGCAGTACAGCAACCGTTTCAATAATTGTAACTGATGCTTTGGATATTGATAGTGATGATGATGGTATTGTAGATAGTTTTGAAGACCTTGATTTGGATGCAGATGGCGACCCATCAACTAATCCTACTGATACTGATAATGACGGTTATCCCGATTATCTTGATATAGATAGTGATAATGATGGTATTCCTGATAATGTAGAGGCACAGACAACAGCTGATTATATTGAGCCAAGTTTGCTTGACGCTAATGCCAATGGTCTTGATGACGCTTACGAAGTTGGAGCTGTTGGGTTATTCCCAGTTGATACCGACGGGGATAGTTTACCAGATTATTTAGATGATGATAGTGATAATGATAATGTGCCTGATAATATTGAGGGCCATGATCACGATCATGATGGTATTCCGGATGTTGTTTTTATTGGTTCAGATAAAGACGATGATGGAATGGATGATGCCTATGAAGGGTCTGTAGCTATTGATATAGATGTTAATGATGAAATAAATGATCCTTATAACGACTTGCCGAATACTGATAGTGATAGTGAGTCTGATTATAGAGATACCAACGATGATAATGATTTGTTACTGACGATTGATGAAGACTTAAACGGTGATGGCGATTATTCAAATGACGATACAGATGGTGATGGTACGCCAGATTATCTACAGCCGAATGCTCCTGAAGAGGAGGTTGAGGTATTCAATGTAATAACTCCGAATGGCGATGGTGTACATGATGTTTTAAGGATTGGTGGACTACAGAATTACCCTGACAATACCATAAGGATTTATAATAGGTGGGGAGTTCTTGTTTACACTACTAAAGCATACAATACATCAGGAAATGTATTTGATGGAACTTCTGAAGGAAGGGTAACTGTACAGCAAGATAATAAACTGCCTGTTGGAACATATTTCTATATATTGGATTATGTTGATGTTACTGGTAAGACAATTACGATGTCAGGATATATTTATATAAATAGATGATGAACATGAAGATTTACAAGAAATATATTGGTTATTCAGTTAGAATTATTGGGTACATGGGATTGATAGTACTATTTTTCAATAGTAATTTACATGCACAACAAGATGCGCAATACACCCAGTATATGTATAATACTGTTAGTGTAAATCCAGGATATGCCGGATCAAGGGGGCACCTGAGTATAGCGGCTCTACATAGATCACAATGGGTGGGACTTGAAGGTGCGCCTAAAACACAAACTTTAAACCTACATTCACCAATAGGGCACAACGGTATGGGTATGGGGGTGTCTTTGGTGAACGATGAGATTGGCCCCACATCTGAAACCTATTTTGATATTGATTTTTCGTATACGGTTAAGACTTCTGATGAAGGAAAACTTAGTTTTGGTGTAAAAGGTAGTGCCCATTTATTAGACATACGTTTCTCAGAACTAAACCAATTTGCACCCGATGTAACCTTGCAACAGGATATTGACAATAAATTCTCGCCAAATTTTGGAGCAGGTGTTTATTATCATACGAACAAGTTTTATGCAGGACTTTCGGTTCCCAGATTTTTGCAGACCTCACATTTTGATGAGTCTTCAATCTCAACGGCAAAAGAGCAAATGAATTTTTATTTGATAACGGGTTATGTTTTTGATTTGAACACTAATCTAAAATTCAAGCCAACAGTACTCTCTAAAGTTGTACAAGGAGCTCCGTTACAGCTTGATCTTTCAGCAAACTTTATGATGAATGATAAATTTATACTTGGTGCCGCTTATAGATGGGATGCAGCTCTAAGTGGAATGGTCGGCTTTCAAGTTAACGAATCTTTGTTGATAGGTATGGCCTATGATCGCGAGATAACGGAACTTGGTAGTGCCGCTTTCAATGACGGGTCATTTGAGATAATATTCAGATATGATTTTATCAAAACCAAGGGCTACCTGAAGTCACCAAGGTTTTTCTAAATACATCAACTACTTCGTTTTTTATTATACCCTTAACCATTAAGTTGATCAAAGGTGTTATTTTTGTCTAATGAAGGAAGAAGAAGTGATTCTTGTCAATGAACTGGACGAGGAAATAGGTACAATGCCTAAAATGGAAGCTCATGAAAAAGCGCAACTTCATAGGGCTTTTTCCGTCTTTGTGATGAATGGGAAAGGGGAAATAATGCTTCAGCAAAGAGCTGCCCATAAATACCATTCTCCTTCCTTGTGGACCAATACTTGCTGTAGTCATCAACGATTGGGTGAAACCAATATTCAAGCTGGTAAAAGACGCCTTATTGAAGAGATGGGTTTTGAAACAGATTTGAATGAATTGTTTCACTTTATTTATAAGGCTCCTTTTGATAATGGACTTACGGAACACGAATTAGACCATGTAATGATGGGTTTTTATAATGGTAACCCCCAGATTAACCCTGACGAGGTTGCCGATTTTACATGGATGAAACCAGAGGAAATAAAGATTGATATTGCTGAAAATCCTGAAAAATATACAGTTTGGTTCAAGATTATCTTTAAAAAATTCTATGATCACTTAATACAGAACAGTTATAATGAAAGTTAAGGTTAGTAGAAAGGCCCATTTCAATGCAGCCCATCGTTTGTATAGGAAAGATTGGGATAATTCCAGAAACAATGAGGTATTTGGTATTTGTAATAATCCTAATTATCATGGACATAATTATGACCTAGTGGTTAGTGTAACCGGAGAAATTGACAAGGAAACCGGTTTCGTTATGGATATGAAAGTACTTAAAACGTTGATAAAGGAAAAAATAGAAGACTCTCTAGATCATAAAAACCTTAATGTTGAAGTGCCTGAATTCGAAAATCTGAATCCAACAGCTGAAAACATTGCAGTGGTCATTTGGAATAAACTTCGACCATACATAGATGACAGTAAAGAACTTGAAGTTGTTCTTTACGAAACACCTCGAAACTTTGTAACTTTTTCTGGTTAATCCAAAATAAACATAATCAAGAATAATAGATTAAGGAATGAAACTATATCCATTCAAATTTGACCCCATTCTTAAGGAGAGACTTTGGGGAGGAAAAAAGCTTAAAAAAGTACTGGGTAAACCCAGTACAAGTGAAATTACAGGCGAGAGTTGGGAGCTTTCTGCGGTAGAGGGTGATGTATCCGTCGTGGCCAACGGTGAACTCAAAGGAACCTCCTTACAACAAATAATAGATAACGACGCCCCTGCCCTGTTGGGTAAAAGTGTTGTACAGAGATTTGGAAAAGATTTTCCAATTTTGATCAAGTTTATAGATGCTAAACAAGATTTATCAATACAATTGCATCCAAATGACGAATTGGCAAAGGAAAGGCATAATTCTTTTGGCAAGACTGAAATGTGGTATGTAATGGATGCTGATGAAGGTGCTGACTTGATTGTAGGCTTTAATAAGAATGTGTCAAAAGAAGAATATTCGCAGAGTTTGGAGAATAACACTTTGTTGGACTTGTTGAATTATGAATCTGTTAAAGAAGGGGATACTTTTTTTATCAATACAGGAAAAATTCATGCCATAGGCGCGGGGGTTCTTTTGGCTGAAATACAGCAAACTTCGGATGTAACCTACCGTGTATTCGATTTTAATCGAAAAGATAAAGCGGGGAACTTAAGGGAATTACATACCGAATTGGCTTTGGATGCCATGGATTATGAGAAGAAGGATGATTTTAAGGTGTCGTATTCCCAGAATGAAAATAATATCAATGAAATGGTTGATTGTCCTTATTTTAAGACAAACTATATTCACTTAACTAAGGAGCTAAAGCAAGATATTTCAAGTAGGGATTCTTTTATCATTTATATGTGCGTAGCGGGGGAAGTTGATATAAGTACAGAGGCAGGAACAGTTGAATTAAATAAAGGTGAGACTGCTTTAATTCCGGCAATTTCAAATTATGTTCATTTTAAAACAACTGGGGTGAAATTGTTGGAAGTTACCGTATAATCAATAAAATAAATAGATTTCTCTAGAACGGGGGAAACTAAAAATAGTATTTTTGCAAAAAAATAATTAAGATGGCAAGTATAAGAAATTTAAAAAAGGATATAAATTTTGTTTTGGGTGATATAATTGAAGCGGTTTATATCGTTGAAGCGGCCAATAACAAGCAAGATTCAAAAGAAGGAGCCAAAATAATCGATTCTGCAATCGAGACTTTTGATGATTTAATTGCTAAAGTAAACCAAAGAGACGTTGAAAACAGAAAGCAGCATCTTAACAAAGTTCGTGAAGAACTTGAGAAGAAAGCTACTGGTTTAGTTGATCAATTGAATAAGTTGAACTAATCAACTTCATAGAAAATAAAAAGAGGCATCCTATTTGGGATGCCTTTTTTTATTCTTCATTTTTCCTTAAATCAAGAAAATTCTTAAGGGCCTTTCCGTATTTAGAGTTGGCGATTTTAGGAGTCAAAGAATTACTGATAGAATCAAGATACTTTATGTTAGCATCTGAAACTTCAGTAAGTGCGACATAAGGAGCAATATATGAATCCTTGTTGTTCAATGCGAAATTAAGTGCAAAAGCATAACCTCTTCGTATATTATTATTGTTCAATTCTTGAATAGAATCCAACTGAAGCGAATCTAAAAGCCCATCCTTATTCATACTGGCTTGAATGATTTCGATACTTCTTTTATTAAATCGCGACATGGTTTTTCTATATTCCTCCAGTTTTTCTTGAGTTTCTGATCCAGATATCTTCGCATTGGCGTCAAAAGTATTCCAGCTTGTATTTATGATAATATTCCCAGGTTCTCCAAAAAAAGTGATCCTGTCATTAATATCATTATGGTCTTCTTTTTTTAGGTATAGATAAAAAATCTCAGGACTTTCTACTTCGGTTTTGAAAGAGAACCTGCCATCGCCGTCAACCTCCAATGAATCAATTGTCATTAAAACAGAATCAGGTACATTTTGTAAATAAAGAGTTCCTTTTTTTAACCCTTTTACCTTACCGGTAACTGTCATCGTCTTTTCACTGTCTCCTCCACAGGAAATAAACAGTAAGGTTATTAAACCAACTAAAAGTGTATTTTTCATTCTAAAAATTTAATAGGGCACAAATATCAATAATCTTTGGTAAATACTAAACATTTGCAGCAATTTCCATTAGAAGTCCACAAATATATGCTCCTGCAGTACCTACTACATAACCCAATACGGCCAAAAGAATCCCTACCGAGGTTAAAGACGGATGAAATTCAGCTGCAACAATAGGGGCAGAGGCTGCGCCGCCTACATTAGCCTGACTGCCAACAGCTAAAAAGAAGAACGGAGCTTTGATGATTTTAGCAACCAATATGAGTAGTCCAGCATGGATAGAAATCCAGATGATACCTACGGCAATAAGTCCTGGATTTTCGAGGAACCTTCCTAAATCCATTTTCATACCAATAGTGGCAACGAGAATATAAATGAACAGGCCACCAATTTTACTGGCTCCTGCCCCCTCATAATTCTTTGCTTTAGTGAATGATAATAAAATTCCTGCTGTCGTTGAAAAAACAACCATCCAAAGGAATTTAGAGCCTAAAGAAGAAAGTGCCTTTTCTTTATTTCGTATCACTTCAAAATTGTTTTCCAAAAAACCAGCGAAATGATCCGCCAAAAAATGCGATAGACCTACTGCGAAGAATGCCAAACACAGCATTATGATATAATCATTCAAGGTGGTAACTCTTGTAATCTTATCTGTATGTTCAGTAACTTTTTTCTTTAAGGTCTCAATAGAAGAATTATCAGCTTTTAACCATTTGTCTATTCGGTCCGATTTACCAATTCCAAGCAGAATGATGGCCATCCAAATATTGGCGACCACAATATCAATAAGTACCATATCCCCAAATTTCTTTGGGTTAAACTGAAATACTTCCAGCATTGCGGCTTGATTGGCTCCGCCACCAATCCAACTTCCGGCGATTGTAGTCAATCCTCTCCATACAGCGTCAAAACCAACACCGCCAACAGTTTCGGGTGAAAATATAGATACAATAAGAATAGCGATTGGGCCTCCAATAATTATCCCAACAGTTCCTGTTAAAAACATGATAAGGGCTTTTGAGCCCAAGTTCATAATGGCCTTGAGATCTATACTCAAGGTCATCAAAACCAATGCAGCAGGTAATAAGTATCTACTGGCTATATAATATAGATTTGAACTTTCTTCCGAAATTAGTCCTGTACTAGTTAAAATGGCCGGAAGCATATAACACATCAACAATGTTGGTATGATGGTGTAGAACTTTTTCCAAAAACCTTTTTTTATTGATGAGGTGTAAAAAACAAAGCCCAAGCATAGTGCTAAAAGGCCAAAAATAATTGTATCTTCTGATAGTGGTAGTTGGTTCATTACTTAGGTTTTAAGCATTGTGCCAAATATACTCAAATCTTGAAATGTAACTTTAGAAAATGTGCTACTCCATCTTCGGTATTGGGCAGGGTAATATGATCTGCTATTTTTTTAACTTCTTCCCTTGCATTTTTTACCGCCACACCACAATCAACTTGTTCCAACATTTGGGCGTCATTGTAATTGTCACCAAAGGCAATTACGTCTTTTAGCGAATAGTTGTCGTCGAGTAGTTTTTTTATCGCAGCCAATTTGGAAATAGCCTTGGGGGTCACTTCAATCAATGTGTCGTTTGAACGATATACGTTCATTTCTGACCTAAATTGCTTTTGAAGAAAAGGAGTAATAGTGTCAATAGTTCTTTTTGTACCCATTAACATGATTTTATGGGCACCAATACCTCTTGCTTTCCAATCTGCCACCGTATCTAAGGTATTCCTAAAAACAGGCTTAGTCTTTGTGTGAAGTATTTCTTTTGAAACCCGTTCAGAGATTTCTTCAACATACCATTCATCATCGTGATAAAGTCCCAATTTTATTGCGTGCGCTGAGGTAAGACTTTCCAGTTTTTCTATTATTGAAGCTTCTATAAATGTTGAGTATATTTTATTAGTGCCCTTGAGAATCAAAGCACCATTATAACAGATTAGTGGTTCATGTTCTATACCCAAATCTTTTTGGATATACCGCATTGCCTTTGGCATTCGTGCTGACACCAAAATAATTTTGGTTGAACTTTTTATTCGGTGTATTTCAGAAATGGTGAACTGAGAAACGTCAGATTTGGTAGATAGTAAGGTTCCATCTAAATCCGAACATAAAATATTATGCCCCATATTAAATATTAAGCCAATAAGTGAATTTTAGATTTATAGACCTTGCTCTAGGCGCAAACGAATTCACGAAATAATTATCATTGTAGACCAAATACAAATCTGATAGTGGAGCAAACCGCCATTGTAATCTCGAATTTAATCCAAGATTATCCCGTTGATTACTGTATTGAACCAAAGTAGACCAAAACAAAGATTTACTAAAAGTTATATCTACTTTAGGACTGGCTAACCAAATGTTGGCTCTTGGGTATGGATTGGGCAGTTTTATTTGGTCATAATTTAAAATCAAGGAAAGAAATACTTTAGGCTGAAAGCGCATACTTAGCATACTTTCAACAGAAAATCGTTTACCATTAAAAAACCTGCCAATTGAAGTCTCAATATCGTACGAAAACACCTTTCGTTGGTCAGATTGATAACTTAACTGCACATTGTTGTAATGGTATCCTTGATCTCCTGGTAACTCAATTGCATCATCAGTACGTGTAGGGTCAAAACTGTCGAATAAATACGTATAGCTATTGACGATTTCCGCATTAATTCTGGATTGGTCATTGAATGTTGCTTCCCAACGACTCATAAAATCGTAGTCGGTATTCTTAAAATTCAAATTTGGGTCCCAAACCACAATTGGAAAAAATTGTATGGAATGATTTTGTATGATTCCCTTTTTGGGCCAAAAAACACGTTCTGCGCTCAAAATGCTTTTTACAATTCCCGTTCTTCGCACAAACCCCAGATCCGAAGAAAACTCCTCATCGATTGATAGTGCTTTGGCATAGAAATTATACTTTCTTGATTGATATCTGAGTACCGCGCCTGCAGAAATGTTCCCTTCGCCATCATCAGGCTGAAATGATTTATGGGCATATAGTTTACCCGTCCAACTATTATCAGCCGATGCCAGATTATAGTCCACTCCAAGTACCCGATTAAACTCATCTTCTCTATCTACAAAGTCATAATCTTCAAATGATTGTTTATTAATGAAAAACATTCCAATATTGGACCTTGAAAAAACCCGTTGCTGGAAGGCCAACATAGTATTGTTGTTTGATGGAATCTCATTTTCTTCGTCTTCCGCAGTTTGAATATTCATAATGCCCACTCGGAGGTCTTTGGTCAATTTACCGCTTAAACGTACTCCACCTATTATTTTATTTTCAATTGAATTGTCAGCCGTATCTCGTGCAATACCAATTCTTCTTGAGAAAAAGGGGTTGGCGTCTCGCTGGTCGCCAAAACTTGCAAAAAGGTCACTATTATCTATAAAAAATTGCCGTTTCTCAGGTAGAGAAACTTCAAAGCGTGTAAGATTGGTTACCTGGTCATCAACTTCAACCTGCGAAAAATCTGGATTTATCGTAATATCCAAATTAAGGTTATTGCCAATAGAGACCTTAGCATCCCCTCCAAACTTTAAATTATTTAACCCTTCATTGGTTTCAAAATCTTTTTGCGAAATTGCATTCACGTATGGAATTATCGCAAGTGGAGTTCTAGATTTTCCCAGGGGTTTTTCGAAAACCATATCACCCATAAAAGCGGTACTGAAAATCAATTGATTCTGTGGGATTCTTGCCCAAGAACTTCTTTCGTTTGACTGGGTGTCAATTCGATAACTATTGAACCTCCATTTTTTAGCACCTTCTTTGAATTTAAGTGAGGTCAATGGGATAACCATTTCTGAAGTATAGTGGTCGTCATACATTTTCGAATCTCCTTGCCATTTAACATCCCACGACATATTAAAACTCCTTCTGTCACTACCTCCTCCAGAAATCAATGCTTCACGCCTCACACCATATGGATTAATACCAAATAGAAAAGCGTTGGTGCCATCGTTATAGGTATCAAAAAGTAAAGAAAAACTATCATTCCCTGAACCTCTAAAATCCCGTTTTAATGAGGTTAGTGCATAATTCTTACCTACCGAATTTACAGTAATGCCTACATATAGATTGTTGTCGTCGATAAGGATTTTGACATCGGATTGTTGTTTTGCTCGTGTAGAATCCGATGGAAAGTATTGCCAATAGTTATTGGCACTTTCAGCTATTTCCCAAATAGCTTCATCTAAAATCCCATCAGGAATTATTTCTATATCTTTTACGTGTTTGACCGTAAAGCTGCGCGGTTGGTCTTGCGAAATTGAATAGAAAGATGTGAGAAAGGCAAGAACAAAAAGAAATCTCATGTGGTGGTTAAATTAGCTAGCGCCAAATTTAGGTGATTAAAGCGTTAAAATAATCCTAAAAAATAAACAGATTTCCTAAAGAATGTCTTTTTGGATTATATGTTTAACCAATAGGTGAATTTGAGGTTAATGGAGCGATACCTCGGTGAAAATTGGTTTACAAAATAATTGTCATTATAAACAATGAAAAGATCAGATAATGGAGCAAACCGCCATTGCAAACGAGAATTAAGACCCAGATTATCGCGTTGATTACTGTATTGTATAAGAGTGGACCAAAAAAGTGATTTACTAAATGTGAGCTCAACTTTAGGGCTAATTAACCACAGGTCAGCACTAGGATAGGGGTCTGGCAAAGAAATGTTAGTATAGTTCCCGGCCAATGATATCTGCGCTTTTGGCAATAATCGTAAGAATACCCGGGCATCAAGAGAAAAAATATTGCCATTGAAAAAACGACCAACCTTTGATTTCCCCATTAAAGATAATTTATTTGCCATGTTTGACATGTATTCGAGATTCACGCTATTAAAATGGTAACCCTTATTGTTTGGCAGTGGTAGCCCACCTTCCGTATTGGTAGGGTCGAACTCATCTGAGTCAGTTAGAAATGTATAACTGTTAGTGAAACCCATACTCAATTCAGATTGATCTTGAAACCCAACACTTCCGGTAAACATAATATCGTGGTCGGTTTTTTTATAATCCAACCCGGGTCTCCAAGTTACAATCGGGAACATCTCAAAACTATATGAATTGATACTTTCACTCTTGGGCCAGAATACCTTTTCTACAGATGTTGCCGATTTTAAAATATCTGTTCTTCGTATGAATCCTAGGTTTGAAGTAAAATCTTCATTTATGTACGCCAAATCACTGAATACATTGAAAAATCTTGATTGTCTAGAAAGAAAGGCACCAGTTGAATAGTTACCCTCGTTATCATCTGGTTGAAATGATTTATGGCCGTAAAATTTACCAATCCATCTATTGTTCTTAGATGCAAGATTATAATCAATACCAACTACACGATTATATTCATCCTCTCTATCCACAAAGTCATAATCTTTGAACGATTGCCTGTTAATAAAGAACATGCTAATATTAGAGCGTGAAAAGACCTTTTTTTGTAGGGCTAACATGGTATTGTTATTTGATGCGATTTCATTGTCAAGATCTTCATCTGTCTGTATGCTCAATACACCCAATCGCCAATCTTCATTCAATTTTCCACTTAATCTTACACCACCAATAATTCTATTTTCAATAGAGTTTCCGGCAGTATCTTTTGCTATGCCAATGCGCCTCGAGAAGAACGGATTGGCATCTCTACTACCTCCGAAACTACTGAAGAGGTCACTATTGTCGATAAAAAACTGTCGTTTTTCAGGAAGTGAAACTTCAAACCGGGTGAGGTTGGTGATAATAGCATCTACTTCTACATTCGAGAAATCTGGATTTAAGGTAACGTCCAAATTCATACCATTACCAATGGCGATTTTTGCATCGCCCCCAATCTTAATATTAGCATCACTTTTATCTGATTCAAAATCTTTCTCTGCAATGGTATTTATATATGGGATAATCGCAAGAGGAGTTTTAGATTTACTTAATGGTTTTTCAAAATGCATATCACCCATAAATGCCAAGCTTACTAAAAACTGTCCTTGGGGAACACGGTGCCAAGTACTACGTTCATTGGTTTGCATGTCAAACCGGTAGCTTTGAAATCGCCATTTGGTCTCACCGTCCTTAAATTTAAAAGAGGTTAAAGGAATTGCCATTTCAGAAGTGTAGTAATCACCATGAATAACAGATTCACCTTTCCACTTTACATCCCAAGAAGAATTAAAACCTCTTAGGTCGGATCCGCCTCCTGAAATTTGTACTTCACGCCGAACACCATACGGATTGATTCCGAATAAAAATGCATTGGTACCATCATTAAAGGTGTCGAAGACCAAGCTCATACTATCACCGTTACTTGCTCTAAAATCTCTTTTTAAAGAAGGTGTAATCCAATTGTCACCAATTGATTTAACTGTAAGGCCAATATAAAGATGTGTTTCGCTGACGACCATTTTTATCTCAGTCGGTTGTTCGGCAAGTACAGAATCTGTGGGGAAATATTGCTGAAAATCATGAGGTCCGTCAGCGGTTGCCCAAAATGATTCATCCAACCTTCCATCTATTACCGGAATTTCAGAAACATGCTTAACTATAAAAGACTTGTTGTTGGTTTGACTTAAAACAGGGGATGTGAAAATGAGAAGTAAAAATGCGCAAAAAGCTCTAGTCATTGGTTTTTTATTAGTCGGAGGCCAAATTTAAGTCTTTAAAGCGTTAAATAAATCCTAAATGTTCTTTGCCAAATCAAAAAAAGAAAGGGAATTGAGATTTATAGAAATATTCATTTATATGTGGTTAGTCTATTATTCATTTTAATACATTTACTTTAAATATACCACTATGAAAAAATGCATCTTTTTATTACTTTTTTGTATTCAGTTTAGTTTCGGAAATGTACCCTATTGGTCAAAAACGGGGCATAGGGTAATTGGTAAGATCGCCCAAGAAGAATTAAATGGCAAAACAAAGCGAGCCTTGGATAAGTTACTTGATGGTCAAAGTATCGCTTCTATCTCAAATTTCGCGGATGAGATAAAGGCAGACAGAAGGTATAGAGAATTTAGTGCTTGGCATTATGTGAATATACCTCCAGGTAAAAAGTACACAGATATTGAACCAAGTAAATATGGTGATTTAGTAGTGGGCATTCAAAAGTGCAGAGCAATGGTTGAGAATGAGCATAACAGTAAAGAGGATAGGGTCTTCTATCTTAAACTACTCATACATTTAATAGGAGATCTACACCAACCCATGCATGTTGGTAGGTATGAAGATAAAGGGGGTAATGATATTCAGGTACAGTGGTTCGGAAATGGAAGTAATTTGCACCGTGTGTGGGATGCAAACATGATAAACGATTACGGAATGAGTTATTCTGAGTTGGCCAGTTCACTACCTGAACTTGATAAAAAAGAAAAAAAGGCCATTCAAAATGGCACTATTTTGGATTGGGTACATGAATCACAAGAAATTGCGGATAAACTCTACGATTCTGTTGAGGTAGGTGAGAAATTAGCTTATAGATATAGTTATACTTGGTGGGGTACGGTTGAAATTCAACTGCAAAAAGGAGGATTACGTCTGGCAAAAGTGCTTAATGACCTTTTTTGATAAGCCGTTAATTACCATATAATTAGCTTAAATATTCCCTTTTGCCCTAAAAACAGGAATATTAACGAAAACTAATACCTTGGCACAAGATCTGAAGTTATCTTAATAGTAGTTATGCATGAGGACATTAGTGCAGTCTCCCGAACACTAAAGGCAGTGTCTAGCTCGAAAAAAATAAGGGTATAAAAAAATCGGTTGTGGGCCGATTTTTTTATTTAATAATTCTAAAGGTCAGATTAATACGTTTATTGATGGGCTTTCTGGTTTTTGGAATCTGATGTTGCCAATTATGCTGAGTGGTGGCTTTCATCAATAGAAGACTCCCGTGTTCCAATATCATTTTATGTTTTAGTGTTTTGTCTTTTTTATTTCGTAAATGAAAAGGACGTTCTTGCCCTAAACTTATAGAAGCTATAACAGGGTTTAGCCCAAGTTCCTTTTCATCGTCAGCGTGCCAACCGTTACTGTCTTTTCCATCTCGATAAAGATTTAATAAACAGGAATTAAATTCTATTTTAGTGATTATTTCGATTTTTTTCTTTATTTCCAATAATTCTGTTGTGAAGGGCACTGTTTTCATAACAATATTAGAATACAAGTACGATTTTAAACCATCTCAATGAAGCGAGGTCAATCTAGGTTGTGGGTAAACCTTGCCAAAAACCTTGATATCATCTTGCTGCCATGGTAACCTATGGGTAAAAACCTTTAGATAAGTGTCATCCAAATTTTTGGGAATAAAATCAGGATAATAGGTGATATCACTTTCAGGTAAATTAAGAGCAATGCCCATAGAGTCCATTATTTCAATACTGTTTTTAATTGCTTTCTATAATGAGACGGATTTTGACCTGTAAACGCTTTAAATGATTTATTGAAATGGGAGAAGTTGTTGAACCCACATTCAAAACAAACATCAGATATGCTCATTTTCTGTTCCGTTAAAAGTTTTGAGGCATGTACCAGCCGTCGTTCATTAACGAATTGAACAAAAGTCTTGTTGGTTACTTTTTTAAAGTACCTGCAAAAAGAAGGAACTGTCATACTTACCATATCCGCTATCTCAGCCAATGGAATGTCTTCCTGAAAATTATTTTTAACATAGTTGAATATAATATTGATGCGGTCATTATCCTTCACTTCGGTTTCGAGTAAAAAGCCTTCTGCATTTAATACCTTAAATTCACTTGACAATGCCAGTTCGTTTAAAATGTGAAGGATAGATAGAATACGTTCAAAATCACTCTGATGGTCTAAGGCCTCCATTTGCTCACCTAAAACTTGTTTGGTCTTACCGGAGAATGCAATTCCACCTTTAGCAACTTCTAAAAGGTTTTGGATTTTCTTCATTTCTGGAATATCGAAGAATGTCTCCCCTAAAAAATCGGATTTCATTTGAACCAGAATCTCACTTTTATTCCCTGTGAATTTATTTGTGAATCCACAGTGGGGGAGATTACCGCCAATTAGAATTAAATCGCCATCAGTGTAATATGAAATATGACTTCCTATTCTTCTTTTACCAGCTCCACCGTTAATATATACCAATTCAATCTCTGGATGATAATGCCAAATATTGTCCGAGTTTTCATTAGAGGCATCAAATTTTTGGTACAAGTATGAATGGCCAAAATTAGGTTCAATAGATTCAAATGTTGGCTTATATGATTTCATTGAGATACATGTTTGTTGCAAATTTATGATAGATGTTAGATCAATTTCTTTGGTAAATTATCTTAAATGTGTTCAAAATTAACTCTTAATATTAATTTAGACTATCATTTTGTTAAAATAGGACATATATTGGAAAAATCTGATGTAAAGCTGATTGAATTCTTGTGGTAGGTTTGTCCTGTAAATCAATCATTGATAATAATTAGCAAAAAAATAAATATGAGAGCAACAATAAGCAAGATGCCGACTGAAGCACGAAAGAATTCATTCTTTTCAAACTTTAAAGACAGTAAAAGAGTTCGTTGGGCATCCCAAAGAAATTATCGTTAATCACAGAGTAAACAACAAAATAAATTCGTCAATTATTAAATTAATCATTAACCTAAAAAACAAAGTACTATGAAAACATTCGTGAAATTATTTTTAAGCATCGTTATTCTGCTAACCACTGTTGTGGGTATGGCACATGAACCTAGATTGAGTATCGTTGGAAAGAATGATGCTAAGAGTTTAATTTTTAAACTTGATTCACCATCAAATAAAACAAGGGTCCAGTTTCTAGATCAAAACGATAATGTTATATATTCTGAAAACATTTCAGATATATCTTACCGTAAAAAGTTCAATCTTAAGTACCTAAATGATGGAATTTACTTTTTTGAAACAGAGGATGAAATTAAGACCATAGTTTACAAAATCAGCTTAGTAGGTGGTATCGTAAAAATCGTTGATAGAAAAGAAGAAGCAAAACCAGTCTTCCGTATAATGGAAAAAAAGGTGTTTGTTAACCTTTTGAATATCGACAACGACATGGTTGAGGTCAAGGTCAAAGACAGCATGAACAGGGTAATCTTCGAAGAAGATGTAAAGAACCAGATTTCAGTAGAAAAAGCATTCAATTTTGAGAATGCCTTGCAAGATAATTATACCATCGTGATAAAAGATGGGAAAATAGTTTACTATAAAAACTTTGTAGTTAAGTAAGTTGAGTTAATTTGAAAAAAGGGAGCTGTACAGCTCCCTTTTTTATTTTAAATATTTTTCCAGTCTTTTCTTTTTGTATTCAGGTAGCGCCAGATTATTGATTGCAAGTTTTATAGTATCATAATCTTTTTGTTTGGCATAGAGCAGTTCATAGAATTGCTTTACCGTAAGTGCATTATCAGATTTTTTAACCACTACTAATTCATCCCCTTTTCTTACCTCACCTTCTTCTAAAATTCTTATATAGGTGCCAGGAAAGCCATGATCAATAAATTGTTTGAGGATATTTTGGTTTTCGAAGCGAACTCCTAGTTTATAGCATGGTTCCCTTGGTAGTGAAACCTGAATCAATGCGCTTCCGATTTTATAAATATCACCAATACGCATTTCAGACTCATCAAGTCCCTCAACGGTTAGGTTCTCACCGAACATGCCCCAATCCCAAATCAGTTCAGGGTATAATTCTTTCCAGTATGGATATTGGTTTGCAGAGAATAGGTAACATGCTTTGTGTTCACCCCCATGATGTTTTCTATTTACAACAATATCTTTTAATACATCTGTCTTTCCAAGGAACAAAGGTTCATTTGTTGGGTATTTGTAAATTCCCGTTCGTTCTTCTTTTCCGTTCCAAACGATGGTAGTCGATTTTCCTATGTTTGTAGAAATTACCTTCATTTCATAAAAATATAAAACCACTGTCATTGGGCAGTGGTTTTATACATAATTTTTAATGAAAAGTTGACTTATTCCTCTTTGTCAATTTTTTTGGTCAAGAAGAAACCGACCAATAAACCTGTTCCTGCCATAAGAAATATTGAGCCCGGCATAGCGATTTCCCAATCTACATGTAAATTTGTTCCTAAAATACCCCCAATCATAATTCCTGCTCCAATACCCATTAATAATAAAGCTAGGTTTAAGACCAATACCTTCCAAACCGGTGCGGTTTTTTCACGTTTTCCTTTGACGAATATACTGGCTTCGGCTCCTTTTTCTATTAGTGCTAAACGTTCTTTGTTTCTGGTTGAAAAATGTAAATATGAAATACCAAAAATAACGATGAATAAGCTAATGAAAACAAATACTGTTCCTACCATGATGTGATTCTTTTTTTTAATTGATTAATAAACTCGTTCAAATGGTATGACGACAATAAATTTGTTTAGGTTACACGTTTTACCTTTTTTTTATATTTTATGTAACCAAGTACTTTAATTGTGCGTCATATGTAGCAGATGAACCTTGAACAAGACCAACCTTATATTGAGAGGGCATTAAAAGGAGACATGAATGCCTTTGCTAAGCTAGTGGACCGTTATAAGTTTATGGTCTTTACTTTGGCAATGCGTATGGTCAAAAATAGAGAAGAGGCTGAGGAAATTTCGCAGGATACGTTTTTAAAGGTTTACAATGCTCTGGGAACTTTTAAAGGGGATTCGAAGTTTTCTACATGGGTATACAAGATCGCCTATTACCGGAGTTTGGACTACATTAAAAAAATAGGAAGAACTCCAAATTTGAGCCCGATTGAGGGTTTTGTCGAAAACAGTGTTGTTGATGGGCGGGATGTTATTGATCAATTGGAACAGAATGAAAAAAGAGGAGCTATAAAAGAAGCGTTACAGTTATTGCCAGGCGATGACGGAATATTAATTACTTTGCATTATTTTGAAGAACTTTCACTGAATGAAATCTCTGTGATTATGGGAATCAAAGTAAATAATGTGAAAGTAAAATTGTTTAGGGCCAGAAAACGACTGCACCATATTTTATTGAGTAAACTTGAACCTGAAATAATCAGTAGTTATGCAAGAAGATAGTCAAACAAAATACGACGAGTTTATACTTAAAAGGATAAAAGAGGAAGGATTGGAAAAGCCATCATTGCATTTTACAAATGCAGTTATTTCTAAAATTGAAGCACAAAAGGTTTTCAACGTGGAGTTTGATAATAAGCCTTTAATACCTAAATACTTTTGGTACACAGGTGCGGCAATCGTTGTCTTACTTTTTTCTTACTTGATTTACGGCAAAGTGGATATGGGGATCAATTGGATTCCTGAAGAGCGGATTGAGCAATTGGAGCACTTACGCCTTTTGGAAAGATTACCAAGTATAGATGTATCCAATAGTTATGTTTATGCCTTTATCGGGTTGGCTTTTTTTGTAGGTGTTCAGGTTTATATGCTCAAGACCCACTTTGATAAGCGATATTTTATTAATTGATCAGCAATTTAAACTACTTGAACAAGAATACGAGCCAATAGGTTAAGTAATATTGTCTATTTTAGAGCAATGGCTCTTTTTACATTTCTAATATTTACTGGTTTTGTAGCAATTTATTCCACTTGGAAGTTAAGGAGGGATAAACTCAATTCACAGGATGGGTATTTTCTCGGAGGCAGATCGTTGACGGGTATTGTTATTGCAGGATCTTTGTTACTAACCAATATATCTACAGAGCATCTAGTAGGCATGAATGGTTCGGCGTACAGAAATGGTGCAATCATTATCGCGTGGGAAGTAACATCTGCTTTGGCTTTGGTTATTGCTGCCCTTTATTTTGCTCCAAAGTATCTTAAAATGGGACTCACCACCATTCCGGAATTTTTGGAACAACGATTTGATGGACTGACTCGTACATTAGTCGCTTTGTTACTGATAATATCTTTTGTAGCGACTTTGCTTCCCATTGTTCTTTATACAGGGGCCTTGAATATTGAAGCTATTTTTGAAATTTCTGGACTTCTGAGTGTAACTCAAAAAGAGGGCATTTGGATTACGATTTTAGTAGTGGGCAGTATTGGGGCTGTATATGCCATTTTTGGGGGACTTAAAATGGTGGCTTATACTGATACCATAAACGGATTTGGTTTATTGGTGGCAGGTTTGTTAGTGCCGATTTTGGCCTTATTAAGTATTGGGGACAATAACCTATTGGATGGTATTGTCAAGGTATTTGAGCATAGCCCAGAAAAATTCAATGTTGTGAGCAAGGAGTCTGGCATAGGAGAAGGAGCTAGGACTGCAATTTTACCTTTTGAAGTGTTGTTTACTGGTTTAATGGTGAATCAAATCTATTTTTGGACGATGCACCAATCTATAATCCAAAGGGTCTTAGGTGCGGTAAATTTAAAAGAGGCCCAAAAAGGCCTTTTGTTTACAGGACTCCTTAAGATTTTAGTGCCCTTGGTAATTGTTCTGCCCGGTCTTATCGGATTCTATTATTTTGGTGAGAGTTTGTACGATAATCCAGATAGTGTATATCCATTACTAGTGAAGAAAGTACTTCCACTTTGGTTGACCGGATTTTTTGTTGCAGTTATGATGGGAGCTATACTCAGTACCTTCAATAGTGCTTTGAACAGTGCAGCCACCGTTTTTAGTTTAGGTATTTACAAAAGGTATATCAATAAAACATCCACCGAAAGGAAATTGGTGAAAATTGGTAAATGGACATCAGCCTTGTTGGCGATTTTTGCGATAGGCATTGCCCCATATGTTGCCAATGCGCCGGAAGGCCTTTATCAATTATTACAGCAGCTGAACGGTATATTCTTTATTCCAATTGCAAGCGTTATTATAGCAGGATTCTTATTTCCAAAAGTATCGGCCTTTGGGGCCAAGACAGGACTAGTGTTTGGGCTTATTTTTTACGTCATAACCTACTACGTACTACAATTGAATCTTCATTTTGTACATATATGGGGCATTGAGTTTGTTTTAAATATCGCTGTAATGCATTTGGCATCTGCCTTATTTCCAAAAAGCGAAAAGTACATTATGAAAGATGCTGGTATATTGGATTTAAAGCCTTGGAAATATGCAAAGCCCTTTAGTGTAGGATTAATAACCGTTACCGTTATTTTGTATCTTTGGTTAGGAAACGTTTAGCTGTGCTGATCGTTTGTTATTGTTAGAATTATGGAAGAAAAAACGTTTAGAAATTATGAAGCACCAGATGTTTCGGTCGCCGTAAAAGAGCATTACAGAAAAATGCGCAAAAACCAAACGTTGGATTACGTGCAAAAAATGCATAAAAAGTACTTAAGGTTTGACAAACCAATGGATTTATGGGAAGCTATGCGACATCTTAATAAATTGATTGATGTAAGTGATCCGGATTTGGATATGCCCAATATACAACATTTGATTCAGAGTGCTGAGGGGATACGGGAAGATGACCGACCGGATTGGATGCAGTTAACAGGCTTGATACATGATCTGGGTAAGGTTATGTTTTTATGGGGCAGTGATGAGGATGGCACTAGTCAAGCAGAACAATGGGGCATGGTTGGCGATGTTTTTGTTGTAGGTTGTAAACTACCTGATAGTTGTGTGTATCCTGAATTCAATAATCTGAATGTTGATATGGATAATGATAAATACAATACTGATTTGGGTATTTATGATAAAGGTTGTGGATTAGACAATGTTGATTTGGCTTGGGGTCATGATGAATATCTATATCAGGTTCTAAATAATCATAAAAGCAATAAACTCCCTGAAGAAGCAATGGTCATGATTCGATACCATTCTTTTTATCCTTGGCATACGGGAGGTAGCTATGGTGAATTACTGAGTGAAAAAGATGGGCAATATCTTGAATGGATACGTGACTTCAATAAGTATGACCTCTATACAAAAAGTCAAAAAATATATGATCTTGAGGATGTAATCGATTACTACAGACCTATTGCTGACAAGTATTTAGGAAGTGGTCCTATCTATTGGTAGCCTTGATTTAGCCTAAAAAGACCTTTTTGCCGCTTTCAGCTGACTTATAGATTGCTTCAAGTATTCGTAAATCTTTTTGTCCCTCTCCTCCTGAAATATGGTCAGGAAGTTGTCTGTTTTCGAGAATTACCTTTGCTATCCCATCCATTTGAGTTGCTTGCTGGTTGATTACGGGAAAATTAAATTCACCTTGGCTTGATCGACCTCGAAATGGGCCATAACTAACAGCTGGGCTCAATTCAAAAAAACCATTATCGGCAGAGGCATAAAACCGGTCTACACCACAATTGTTCGTACTTGTTGAATTGCAGATAGCTCCACTTGAAAAATTTAATTGCCATGTTATCGATTCCTCTACCTCTTTGTACAGATCCGGTCTGGTTATGGGACCAAACTGAGCGGTAACCGATATTGGTTCTTCCCCAAGTACATATCTAGAGGCTTGAACACAATACACACCAAGGTTCATCAAAGGTCCACCTCCAGACATAGACTTTTTTAGGTGCCAATCATTTGGGTCTCCACCAATTCTGTATCCTAGCGAAACCTCTATTAGGCGAACCTGTCCAAAAACCTTTTCTTGCCCCAATCTTTTAATTTCAATATGATGGGGTTCGTAATGTAAGCGATAACCAACGGCTAACTGTACTTCTGCTTTTTTACAGACATCTATCATTTCTTGGCAATCTTTCGCGGTAATGGCCATGGGCTTTTCTACAATCACATGCTTACCAGCTCTTGCCGCACGAATGGTAAACTCCTTATGCATTGAATTGGGTAAGACAACATAAACCAGATCAATGCTCATATTGTACTTAATTGCATCAAAATTCTCATAGTTATAAACATTGGTATCAGGGATTCCATAACGTCTTTTCCAGTCAACAGCTTTTGATGGTGTTCCAGTAACGATTCCGGCAAGATTGCAATATTCAGAATCCGCAAAACTCCGAGCCAGAATATTGGCATATCTTCCAAGGCCACATAAAGCGATGTTCAGTTTTTTTCCTGTGTAATTTTTCTTGATCGTTTTAAATGGCAGTTCAAATGAAACAAGGGATGGTAAAATGGCAGTGGAACCCAAACCAAGGCTTAGGCTTTTGACAAAAGTGCGTCTTGTATTGTTCTTCATGGTTAATTTGTTTACATCAACATATTGATATCTATCCAAATTAATAGAAGTTAGAATGGAAAGTTATTTTTTAAGAATGATTTAACGAATATAAAGTCAATTAAATAGGAAAGCGCTCTGATAAGCATTATCAGAGCGCTTTTAATTTGAAAAGGCAGTACATACTAATACTACATATACCAAAGTTCAATAACAATTGATTTATCTTCAATTAATTTGAAAACAGACTTTTTATAACTAGGAATGCCTTTATGGTTATTTGAGTTGCCAACCCCTTCTTTTGGCATGCCGATCCAATTGGTTTTTAATTCATCGTTGTCATCTTCATCATGAAATACCATTATAGCATACTCTCCTTTTGGGAGATCTATTTCAATTGAGGCCCCACCATTTTCAATGAGAATTTTTCCACTTTTAATCGCCTTATCCACATCATTTGGAAATCCTTCTTTGCCAGAAAAAATGGTATAAAGAATTTTTCCTTCATTCGAATTAATACCATTTATTTGGGCACTTAAATGCTGTTCTTGTGCATTGACAAAGCATACAAAGAATATAAAAAGAGCAAAGAAAATATTATTCAAACCTAAAGATATTGGCAGGTTATAAGGCTAATTATTTAACCATATCGTAGCTGCGTTTTATGAAATTGGTTAAATCTTCACCTTTTAACAACCCTTTGGAAAGTTTTGCTAAATCAAGTGATTGACTGATTAATCGCTTGCGTTTCTTTTCGGTTTTGGTATTCAAGATTTCTCCGACCAATTCATGATTGGTATTAACAATAAGATTGTACATTTCTGGCATGCCGCCCATACCGAACATACCACCGCCACCGCCAGTCTGCTGCATTTCTTTCATTCTACGCATAAATTCCGGTTCGGTAATAATGAAAGGTGAGGCATTACTATCCATTGCTTCCATCTGTATGGTATAGCTGCTTTTTTCGCCAAATACAGTCTCTAAATTCGCCTTGAGGCGGTCTTTTTCTTCATCTGAGAGTTTTGAAATCTGTGTATCTTCTTTTTTGATAAGATTATCCAAGTGATCAGCATCAACTCTTGCAAATGATATGTTTTCTTTTGAAGTTTCCAACTTTTGCATCAAATGTCCAATAATGGGAGAATCCATCAATAAGACTTCATACCCTTTATCTTTAGCTGCTTCAATATAACTATGTTGGGCTTCTTTGTCTGAAGCATACAACACTACCAATTTGTCGTCTTTATCAGTTTGCTTCTCTTTTAAGTTTTCCTGTAATTCTTCAAAAGTGAAGAATTTGCCATCTATGGTTGGGTATAATGCAAATTTGTCAGCTTTTTCAAAGAATTTATCTTCTGATAGCATGCCATATTCAATAACTATTTTTATATCGTTCCACTTGGCTTCGAATTCTTCCCTATTGTTTTTGAAAATGGAATTCAATTTATCGGCCACCTTTCTGGTGATGTAAGACGATATTTTTTTAACAGCTCCATCTGCTTGCAAGTACGAACGTGATACGTTCAAAGGAATATCTGGTGAGTCGATCACCCCACGTAACATGGTTAGGAATTCAGGAACAATACCTTCAACATTATCAGTTACAAAAACCTGATTTTGAAAAAGCTGTATTTTGTCTTTTTGCATGTTGAGGTCGTTGCTCAATTTTGGAAAGTAAAGAATACCTGTAAGGTTAAAAGGATAATCAACGTTCAAATGAATATTGAATAAAGGTTCCTCAAACTGCATAGGGTAAAGTTCTCTGTAGAAGCTCTTATAATCCTCATCTTCTAAGTCAGATGGCTGTTTTGTCCACGCCGGGTTCGGATTGTTTATAATATTGTCAATTTCCTGTGTGGGCGCTGGATCCTCCTCTTTTGCATCTTCTGGTTTTGGAAGGGTCTCGGTCTTCATGCCAAATTTTATAGGAATTGGCATAAACTTGTTATACTTGTTTAAAAGCTCTGTTATCCTTCCCTCTTCCAAGAATTCTTGCTCATCTTCCGAGATGTGTAAAATTATCTCAGTACCACGATCTTCTTTTTTTGCTTTCTTTAAAGTAAACTTTGGGGAACCATCGCAAGACCAATGGGCCGCTGGCTCATCTTTAAAACTTTTCGTAATTATTTCTACTTTATCTGCCACCATGAAGGATGAATAAAAACCAAGACCGAAGTGTCCTATGATTCCAGCATCTTTTTCTGCATCCTTATATTTGTCAATAAATTCTTCAGCTCCAGAAAAGGCTACTTCATTGATGTACTTTTTTACTTCATCCTCGGTCATACCAAGACCTTGGTCAATAATATGAAGCTTTTTGCCCTCCTTGTCGATTTTGACCTCAATCATTGGGTTGCCATATTCAACCTTGGCCTCACCAATTGAAGTCAAATGCTTTAACTTCAAAGTGGCATCGGTTGCATTTGAAATCAATTCCCGAAGAAAAATCTCGTGATCACTGTAAAGGAATTTTTTGATTAATGGGAATATATTATCTACTGATACATTTATTTTGCCTGTGGCCATTTTATTTCTTTTTAAGAATTACAACTCATGTCATTCAAAAAAAATACCATACTTTAATACCGTGACAAACTGGCACGCTTTGATGTTATTTAATTAAAAAATCCTGTGGGAATGAATATTGGTCTTGATCAGGTAATTTTTTTATATTAGTTAAATGGTTTTTAAAATTGAAAATAAAAGCCCAATTTGTACCTTTCAAAATAAATTAACCCATATATGTATAACTCGAAAATAACCGGACTCGGGTATTTTGTTCCCGAAAATGTAGTGACAAATGATGATCTATCAAAAGTGATGGATACCAATGATGAATGGATTCAAGAACGAACAGGGATTAAGGAGCGCCGACATGTGATCAAAGGTGAAGATACGACCACCACAATGGGTGTCAAAGCCGCCAAAATTGCCATAGAACGTTCTGGAATTGATAAGGATGAAATAGATTTTATCGTTTTTGCGACTTTAAGTCCAGATTATTATTTTCCTGGCCCTGGCGTATTGGTGCAAAGAGATTTAGGTATAAAAACTGTTGGCGCATTGGATGTAAGAAACCAATGTTCTGGATTTGTTTATGGTATCTCAGTGGCAGACCAATACATTAAATCTGGCATGTACAAAAATGTGTTGGTGATTGGCTCAGAGGTTCACTCTACAGGTCTTGATTTTACTACACGGGGAAGAGGTGTTACGGTTATTTTTGGTGATGGAGCAGGAGCTGCGGTTCTTTCAAGGGAAGAAGACACGACTAAAGGAATTCTTTCTACCCATTTACATTCTGAAGGGCAACATGCGGAAGAGCTCTCTTTGATCGCTCCAGGAATGGGTAAAAGATGGATTACAGATATCATTGAAGAAAATGATCCGGACGATGCCTCATACTATCCTTATATGAACGGCCAATTTGTGTTTAAAAATGCAGTAGTGCGATTTAGTGAGGTGATTATGGAAGGTTTAATGACCAACGATTTAAAAAAAGAGGATATAGACCTACTGGTACCGCATCAAGCTAACTTACGAATATCGCAGTTCATCCAAAGAAAATTTGGTCTGACAGATGATAAAGTCTTCAATAATATAATGAAATATGGTAATACAACGGCCGCTTCGATTCCAATTGCTTTGACTGAAGCATGGGAGCAAGGTCGAGTAAAAGATGGTGATTTGGTTGTTCTTGCGGCTTTTGGCAGTGGCTTTACTTGGGGTAGTGTCATGATTAGATGGTAAAACAACTTAAATTTAAAAAAATAAAACCCTGACGAAATTCGTCAGGGTTTCTTAATTGTCAATGTTTGTGTTGAGACCAACCAACCATTATCCCAACAAATTATGACAATTAATTCTTAAAGAATTCCACCGCCACCTTGCTTGGTGTTGTTGTCTCTTCGCTTTCTTTGAGCTGCTCTATTTTTTCCGCTTCCGAAACGGTATGACAATCCTGCATATAGAGACTGACTTTCCCAATTAAACCTTCCCTCTTGTGCAATTGGGTTTACAGATGTAAATGCGAATCGCATGGTATTGAACACATCATTGAAGTTTAAACTAAAAGTTCCTTTACCTTGTGCAAAACTGTATCGGGCACCTGTATTAACAAAGTACATCGGTTTAACATCAAATTGTATGTTCTCATTGGCTCCTCTATAAAATCCAAATATTTGAAGTGATAATTTCTTGTTCACTTTTATACTGTTGTTCATTCGCATATTCCAAGCCAGATTATCAACCTCTACGTTCTCAATAGTGATGTCATCTATTGTTGCGGCGGAGTTGTCACCAGCCAATCGTTCGGTGATTCCCTGCTGTGTTTGCGAATACAAGTCAAAGCTACCGTTTATACTCCACCATTTTGTGGGCTTATAGTTTCCTGAAATTTCTAAGCCATAAGATGAGGTGTCATCAAAATTGTCAAAGGTTAAAATCGTTTTGTTCAGATCTAGTCTATCTATATATACCGCTCTGCTTATGTCATCTTTTATTGCTCTATAGAAAACCCCAGCGGTAATACTACCTTTTTCCAATCTTCTGGTGTAATTGAGTTCAAATGAGTTGGTAAATTGAGGTGATAGACTTTCGTTGCCTAAAGAAGATATCAAGGGAGTAGACCATTCTCTTATAGGGTTTACTTGGGAAAGCCCGGGTCTGTCAACCCTTCTACTAAAACTCAATTGAAATTGATTTTTATCCGAAGGAGAATAAGTGATAAAGGATGAAGGGTATAACTCGGTATAATCATCAGTGTATGATCGTGTGTCATCTGTATCAGCTGTCACTTCAACATCTTCAACGCGCAGCCCAACTTGATAAGACCATTTTTTGTAATTCTGACCGAAAGTTGCATATGCAGAATAAATATCCATTCCATAAACAAAACCTTTGTCTGGTGTTGGGAGCAAATTGCCAATTTCATTGAACGAAAGACCAGTTGAAGCATAATCAACATTTGTTTCAAATACTCTTGCTTCAACACCAAATTCCAATTTTGATATTGAATCCAAAGGGTTGACGTAATCTAAATTGGCAATTATCTGTGTTCTTTCTGTATCTACAAAATCTTGATAGTTTGGAAAAACTACATTGCCCGAATTCTTAAAATCGGCAATTTCGTCCTCTTCGAACTCATTGTAATCCACTTCAAGTTCCAAATTATGACCCTCCTTGTTGAAATCTAACTTATAGTCAAAATTGTATTGTGAACTTATATTCTCGTTGTCACTTGTAAAGTCTTGGGTTCCATTTAATGAGGGGTTATTATAGTACTGTATGTCAGTCAATCCCCTAAATTTCCCATCATGATTGTTCTGATTTGTAAAGACTGAGATTGTATTCTTGTCATTTAAATAGAAATCTACACCTACTTTGTAAAGATGTGATTTGTCATTCGAAAGAAAATCGAACAACTGTTCTGAATTTTCTGTGGTCCTTAATATTGAGCCATCATTTACATATTTTCCCACGTTTACACCGTAATTGCCGTAAAGATTGAATTTTCCATTTCGGTAATTCAAATCTAGTGAGCTGTTGAATTTTGCCTCTTTAGCCACAGTCAACCCTGTATTTATGTTACCGTTAAATCCGATATTGGCATTTTTGTGCAATACAATATTGATCATACCACTCATGCCTTCAGGGTTATATTTTGCTGATGGATTGGTAATCAGTTCTATTGATTTGATTGAGGTGGATGGAATCTGCCTTAATAATTGTGCCACGGGTACATTAGATAGTTTGCCATCGACCATTACCCTTACATTGGTGTTTCCACGTAAAGATAATTCACCAGATTGGGAATCAACGTTTAATGAGGGAATGTTGTTCATTATGTCTGCTGCAGTAGCACCAGCCGTTGTAAGGTCTTTACCCACATTTATTACTTTCCTATCTATTTTCTGCTCTATTGTTGTTCTTTCGGCAACTACCTCAACACCTTCAAGTTGTTCTGATTCTTCAGTAATGGAGATTGTTCCCAAGTCTATTTTTTTCTTTCTTTTAGATATGGATAAACTTTGTGTATGCGTTTTATATCCAATAAACTGTACTTCCAGTATCAAGTCTCCTTCTGGAAGATCTCTAATCTCAAACGAGCCATCTTCTTGGGTGATTCCTCCTGTTAAATTGGCGCCATCGAGTTGAGATTTAATGACTATGGCCGCGTAGGCCACTGGCTCTTTTAAAGAAGCGTCGATGACCTTGCCATAAATGCTTCCATTCTTTAAGTCTGATGGATCTGTAGGATGGTTTGCTGTAATTGCACCATAGATTAATAGTGCAAAAAGTAGTACTACTTTTTTCATGTTGTTCGTTTTTTGATTTTGCCCTGAGGCAGATTGATTGTTGATTGATGTTTTATACTGGACGAGGAAATGGGAAGAATGTTACCAAATAGTTTGATTTTAACATTCTTTAACTCAAACTCCAGATTGGTTCAAGCGGTAAAATGACAATTTGGACTCTAAACGGAATATATAAAACATAAAACCCTGACGTTACCGCCAGGGTTTCTTTCGCTGATAGGCTATACTAAACACTAACCATTAACTATAAACATATAGCGTTATCAACGACCTTTATTTTGCTTCAGTAAAGATGAACCTAATCTATATTATTATAAAGACGTCTTTTTTATGAAAAAGTTACATTTGTTAAATATATTTAACAAATGAAAGACACTCTTGTTTTTGGGGCTTCTTTGAAACCAGACCGCTACAGTAATATCGCAATAAATCGTTTAGTTGACAAAGGAATTGTAACTAAGGCATACGGATTACAAGTAGGAGTAATTCACGGCGTCCAAATTAATACCAATTTAGATGATATCCAAAATATACATACGATTACTTTGTATTTAAATCCAAAAAGACAAGAAGCATATTATAATGACATTATAAACCTACAACCATCAAGGGTAATTTTTAACCCTGGAACTGAAAACCCTGAATTTTACAGGCTTTTGGAGAAAAACAACATAAAGTTCGATGTGGCCTGCACTTTGGTGCTTTTGGCAACCAATCAATATTAAGAGATACAGATTTAGTTTAAACTAAACAATCGCTTAGATTGTCGACTTTATGGGAATCTACATGGTTGGAGATATATCCAATTTAGATATAGGGTAAATCTTACCCTGAAGTAGTCTAATAGTTGTAATATAAATGAGTATGAAATTTTACATGAGTCCTCAAATACGTCTTATACCTATTTTTTTCGAATAATCATTAAACCTACAAATGTAATCAACCCATTTATGGGTAGGAGCTCATAACCAAAAACATAACCCCCAATACTTTCTGGAGGTAATTTCCCCAGTATATAACTTATTGAAACCGATAGGATGGCCACAATCCAGACATAGTTGTCTTTGACCTTAAACTTTGTGAAGATACCAAAGGCAAAAAGACCCAACAAAGGCCCATAAGTATAGGAAGCTACTTTTAATAAACCGTCAATTACATTGGTATCTAAAATATGCTTGAAAGCAACCACCACAAGAATCAATAATAAGCTCATGCCTATATGTGTTGCTTTGCGAATTTTCTTCTTGCTGTTTTCTGGTTTTTTGTCAATCCCTAAAAAGTCAACACAAAATGAAGTAGTCAATGAAGTAAGTGCACTATCTGCACTACTATAAGCGGCGGCGATAAGACCAAGCATAAAAGTAACAGCAACGGTCATCCCCAATCCGCTGTTCAAGGCAATTTCGGGGAATAGTAAATCTGTTTTTGGCTTACCATCCATTAGCGGGATACCAATTTGAAATTTTTCGGCATAGATAAAGAGTAGTGCTCCCAAAAGCATAAAAACAAAAGTTACAAAGACCAAAACCACACTAAAGGAGACCATATTCTTCTGGGCCTCTTTTAAATTCTTACAAGTTAGATTCTTCTGCATCATATCTTGGTCCAGTCCTGTCATACAAATGGTGACGAACATTCCTCCAAGAAAAGATTTGATCAAATGGTTTTTATCCATAAAATCATCAACGAACAAGGTCTTGCTGTACTTACTAAACTCCTCCGACGCCATAAAATCCATAAAACTCCAGTTCAATTCTTCTAATATGAAATAGATCGAAAGCCCTACAGATATAAGCATAAATAGTGTCTGTAGTGTATCTGTCCAAACAATGGTTTTAATTCCTCCTCTGAAGGTATAAATCCAAATTAATAGGATTGAAAGAGTTACAGTAATTTCAAAAGGAACGTTCCAAGCATCAAAAACAAATTGCTGCAACACAATTGCAACTAAAAAGAGACGGAAAGAAGCCCCAAGAACCCTTGAAACAAAGAAAGAAACAGCGCCAACTTTATAGCTCACAAATCCAAATCGGTCATCTAAATATTCGTAAATCGATGTTACATTTTGCTTATAATATATAGGTAGCAAAACATATGCAGTTACTAAATACCCCAGAAAATACCCAAAAACCACCTGCATATAACTGAATTGAGAGGCGTCAACCCAACCAGGTACAGAAATAAACGTGACCCCTGAGAGCGAGGCACCAACCATTCCGAATGCAACCAAATACCAGGGACTCTGTTTGCCAGCTTTAAAGAAATCGATATTGGAATCATTTTTCCCAGTAAAATAGGATATCAGTAAAAGTAAAATAAAATATGCGCCGATAAGGAGCAAAATATGGGTGGCTGTCATGTAAATAAATTTCAGATGCAAAGTACAAAAAGAAAAAATAGTGTGTAATTTTGTCGTTATGGATTTTTCATCAAAGCTATTGGAGAACGCGGTTTATGAGATGTCTCAATTGCCTGGTATAGGTAAGCGCACCGCATTGCGATTGGTGTTGCATTTGCTGAAACAGCCAACCGAGCAGACCATGAAGTTGTCAGTAGCGTTACAAGACCTTAGAAACACCGTTAAGTTCTGTGCCAATTGTCATAATATATCCGATGTTGAGTTATGTGAAATATGTGCCAACCCAAAAAGGGATGAAAGTATTGTATGTGTGGTAGAGGATATTCGAGATGTTATGGCGATCGAAAATACAGGACAATTCAAAGGGCTTTATCATGTTCTTGGTGGAAAAATATCACCTATGGAAGGTGTGGGGCCGCAAGAATTGACTATCTCATCATTAGTGAGCAAAGCCAAAGAGGGTAAAATAAAAGAAATGATTTTTGCCTTAAGTTCGACCATGGAAGGGGATACTACCAATTTTTACATTTATAAACAGCTGCAAGGATTAGATATTGCAACTTCTACCATTGCCCGTGGGATTGCCATTGGGGATGAATTGGAGTATGCAGATGAAGTTACTTTAGGTCGTAGTATTTTAAATAGAATACCGTTTGAGGGTTCTCTTAAAGCAAACTAGAGTTGCAATTAATTTAGTAAATAGGTGGTTATTTTATTAATTTTGCAAATAGTATAACTAAAAAAGCATTCAAATTAGCAATATGTCAAAGTTTGAACTCAAATTGCCACGTATGGGAGAAAGTGTTGCGGAAGCAACATTGACTACTTGGTTAAAAGAAGTTGGTGATACCATTGAAATGGATGAAGCTGTTTTTGAAATAGCCACAGATAAGGTTGATTCTGAGGTCCCGAGTGAAGTTGAAGGGGTTTTGCTTGAAAGGCTTTTTGAAGTTGATGATGTTGTAAAGGTTGGCGATACAGTGGCCATTATCGAGATGGAAGGAGAAGCCACAGACGAGGTTGATTCAACCACTGAGGTTGAAGAAATTGAGGTTGATGATGAGATAGTTGCCGAGCTAACTTCTACTGTAGAAGTAGCAAAGGAGGCAATTGCCAGTGCACCTCAAGATTTTGGTCTATCCGAACGGTTTTACTCGCCTCTAGTGAGGAATATCGCCAAAAAAGAAGGAATTTCTATAGCTGAGTTGGATGGCATAAAAGGAACAGGAAAAGACAATAGGGTCTCTAAGAACGATATTTTGTCATATATAGCAGAGAAGGGTAATTCTGTTGCCCCGATGGTTGCAACTCCAGCCAAAAAGCTTGAGTCTGAAATTTCCGAACCTAAAATTGAAACCCCTGTAGAGCAAAAACCAGTATCCACGATATCAGCAACAGTTGGCGATGAGGTGATAGAAATGACCAGAATGGGCAAATTAATTGCCAAGCATATGGTAAATAGTATTTCTACCTCGGCTCACGTTCAAAGTTTTATTGAGGTTGACGTAACCAATATTGTGAATTGGAGAAATAAGATGAAGGATTCTTTCTTTAAGACTGAGGGAGAGAAATTAACTTTTACCCCAATTTTCATGGAGGCGGTGGCTAAGGCTTTGAAAAAGTATCCCATGATGAACATTTCGGTTGATGGGGATGCCGTTATTAAAAAGAAAAACATAAATATAGGAATGGCCGCTGCATTGCCCGATGGTAATTTGATTGTTCCTGTTATTAAAAATGCAGATCAATTAAACTTGGTCGGAATGGCAAAGGTTGTGAATGATTTGGCTAACAGGTCAAGAAACAATCAGCTGAAACCTGATGAAGTACAGGATGGTACATATACCGTGACCAATGTGGGTACGTTTGGGAGTGTTTTTGGAACCCCCATCATCAATCAACCTCAAGTAGGTATTCTTGCACTTGGGGCAATTCGAAAGATTCCTTCTGTGATTGAAACAAATGAAGGCGATTTTATTGGTATTCGGAGTAAAATGTATATCTCTCATAGTTATGACCATAGGGTTGTTAATGGTGCTTTAGGCAGTATGTTTGCAAAAGCGGTGGCCGATTATCTTGAGGCGTGGGATATTAATAGAGAAGTTTAGCAAACTCTTTGAATTAGCCTATAGTAAAATAAAAAGCTAGCGAAATCTATTTTTTCGACATACTAAATCACATTGGTCGTTCTATCTGTGTTATTTATCGCAGTACTTTCTTTTCTTGAAGCGGTCAGATTATATTTGTTGGTTTAAACCAACCTAAACTTTTAGTATGATTCGTAACCTTGTAATTACAAGGAATCTCCTGTTTTTCTTAGTGTTTTTGACTATAATTCCATTTTATTCACAAGAAAAACCCACGAATAAGGAATCCATTAAACTTTTTATAGACTGTCGTTGCGAAAAGAGTTATCTACGGCAAGAAATCAATTTTGTTAATCACGTTCGGGATCAAAAATTGGCGAATGTTATTTTAATGATTTATGATATAGCAAACGGAAGTGGCGGAAGAACATATAAACTTGTGTTCAATGGTAGTGGGGTATATCAGGAAATTAAGGATGAGCAATCGTTCGACTCGAACATGAACATGACTTCGGATGAAGTGCGTAAAGGCTTATTGTCAACGGTGAAAAAGGGTCTTTTAAAATATGTGATGGAGTCTGATTTGGCCGATAGTATTGTTTACAAAATTTCAGATTCTGGGTTAGCCGAAAGGCAGGACATTGACTTTGATGACCCATGGAACAATTGGATTTTCGAGGTTTACGGTGAAGCCGAATTGGACAAGGAGGCAAGTAGAAAGGAATTTGAATATGAAGTAGGGTTTGAAAGTGATAAGGTAACTGAAAAGTGGCGTGTGCGGGTCGATTTACAAATGAACCTGGCAAATAACAAATACATACGGGACAATGAAGAATTCACAAGTAAACGCGAAAGGTATTTTGGTTATGGGAGTGTAGTTCGTAGTTTGTCTGATCACTGGTCCTTAGGTGTGTTCGCGGGTGCCAGACATGATACGTATACCAATATAAACTTGGCAACAAGTTTTACACCCGCAATTGAATACAACATTTTCCCTTACCGAGAGGTTTTACGCCGAGAAATTGTTTTTGCCTATAAAATTGGTTATGCACATAATGATTATATAGAAACCACAATTTTTGGCCAGGAAGAAGAAACTATTTTCAATCATTCATTGGACATACAGACAAGATTTAGACAACCTTGGGGTAATTTATATTCACGACTACGTACGTCTACATTTCTTAATGATTTTTCGAAAAATCGGGTGCAATTCAATGGGAGTGTTTCCGTGAGGGTGTTTAAGGGAATGGCAGTAAGATTTTCTGGTTCACTTCAATTAATTCGTGACCAGATTAACCTTCCCGCCGGTTCGGCATCACTTGAGGATGTTTTACTTCAACAAAAACAAATCGCTACCGACTTTGAAACAGGTTTTAGGGTTGGTGTTAGTTACACTTTTGGCTCTGCTTTTAATAACATAATCAATACGCGGTTATAATTGTCATAAGAGCTTTTGTTCATGTTCTTGAATGTAATAAATAGGATTATTCATGCTGTGGAAACTAATCATAAGTTATCTTTGCTCAAACCTTATGAATAATGGAGTTAAAGTTGACTAGACCTATTTGTTTTTTTGATTTGGAAACCACAGGTACCAATGTTGCTCACGATCGGATTGTTGAAATATCAATCTTAAAAGTATTTCCGAACGGAAACAAGGAAAGCAAGACATGGCTTGTGAATCCAGAAAAGGATATTCCGGCAGAAGTGATTGCAATTCATGGGATTTCAAATGAAAAAGTGGCAAATGAACCAACGTTCAAAGAACTTTCAAAAGAGGTTTATCTAATGATCAAGGATTGTGATCTCGGAGGATTCAATTCCAATCGTTTCGATATTCCGCTACTGGCCGAGGAGATGTTGCGCGCCGATGTTGATTTTGATATGAAGAATATGGTTTCTGTGGATGTTCAGACCATTTTTCATAAGATGGAAAAGAGAACATTGGAAGCTGCCTATAAGTTTTACTGCGATAAGGATTTGACCGATGCGCATAGTGCAGAAGCAGACACAAATGCGACTTATGAGGTTTTACTTTCCCAATTAGATCGTTATCCAGAGTTAGAAAACAATGTGAAAAAATTGGCAGAGTTTTCAACACATAAAAAATTGGTTGATTTTGCTGGTTTTATCGCCATGGATGATAATGAGGAAGAGGTTTTTGCCTTTGGCAAGCATAATGGAAAGAAGGTTTTGGATGTGTTGGACAAGGAGCCAGGATATTTTGGCTGGATTTTGAATGCAGATTTCCCACTGTACACAAAGAAAGTATTGACACAGATTAAATTAAGCAGATTGAACAATAAGCTTGGTTGAATGCGATTCTTAGTTCTATTTTTTTCATTTATTGCCATTAATTCAGCGGCTCAGGAGGTTCTTTTTGAAGGTCATGTATATGACCATAAAACAAAAACCCCCATTCCTTATGTGAATCTTAGTTTTTTGAACACCTTGAAAGGTACTTCAACTGATGAAAAAGGTCATTTTTATTTAGATATTCACACACCATATTTAGAAAAACAAGTACATATTTCTTCCTTGGGTTTTAAAGATACCATTGTAAGTGCGAAGACTGTTTTTAAATCCAAACGATTTGAAATGGTGGCTGAGTCATTTGAGTTGGAAGAGGTTGTGGTATCAGGTTCTTCGGGCAACTCAACAGTACTCAATCCGATTGGAAGTTATGATCTTACAAGTGGTTTTTCATCTTCAGCTACACCTTGGATCATGGCGTTATATTTTCCAAATATTGGGGCACAGGATAAGTTTGTGGAGAAGGTGACAGTTTTTTTTCAAAAGAACAAGGATTTCAAAAGACCTTCAGCTAAATTCAGACTTCGTTTTTATGGTGTTGATTCCAATTCAAAAAAACCAGATAAGGATCTTCTTAGGAAAAGTATAGTCCTTGAATCAGAAGTTAAAGAAGCGTTTGTGTCAATTGATTTAAGTGCTCTGCATCTTAAAATACCCAAAGATGGCATATATATTGGAGTGGAGTGGTTGTTTGTCCCCTATAATTGGTATAAGAATTCGTATGAACACCAACTAACCAAAAAGAAAGTAATAGAGGATAGATTCGCCCCTACCTTTGGTGCGGTGTACAACAAGAATCAAAACTTTAAGGCGATGGTTTATGGAATGGGGGAGTGGACTGACTTTAAAGTTAGATCCAGGGATAATTTAAAATACTTGGTACCGGCAATAAGTCTAAAAATATCAAAAGATTAAAAAATGAAAATTATTTGCGTAGGCAGGAATTATACAGACCATATAAAAGAGCTTTCAAACGAACGTCCCGATGAACCTGTTGTATTCATAAAACCGGATTCTGCCATACTCCCCAAAGAGCAAAATTTTTATATTCCAGAGTTTAGTGAGGATGTTCATTATGAAGTGGAAGTCTTGGTAAAAATCTGCAAGGTAGGTAAACATGTTGATGAGCGTTTTGCGCATAAGTATTATGAGGAGGTAGGTTTAGGAATTGATTTTACAGCTCGCGACTTACAATCAGAATTAAAGCAAAAAGGTCTGCCCTGGGAAAAAGCAAAAGGTTTTGACGGTTCGGCCGTAGTTGGTAAATGGTTGTCAAAATTGCAATTTGAAGATCTGAACAATCTTAACTTTAGTCTAATAAAGAATAACAAACCAGTTCAAAAAGGAAATACAGGTTTAATGCTTTGGAAAATAGATGAGCTAATTGCTTATGTTTCAAAATACTTCACATTAAAAAAGGGTGATATAATATTTACAGGAACTCCAGCTGGTGTTGGTAAGATTGCTGCAAATGATTACCTTTCGGGTCAGTTAGAAGGGCAGGAGCTCTTTTCGTTAAAAATAAAATAATGATTTACAATCTTGATAAAATAAATGAAATGGCGGAAGGTGATATGGATTTCATCAATTCTGTAATTTCTGTTTTTTTGGATGAAGTGCCACAGGATCTGGAAGGTCTTGAGGCTGCTTTAGGTCAGCAAAATTATGAACAGGTATATCAACTCGCACATAAAATAAAGCCTAATGTAGATTTATTGGGAATGGAACAAACGCGAGCAGTTGCACTTCAAATAGAAACTTTAGGAAAAAATGAAGCTAATATGAATGAGATTCAGGCAGTTTTCCCTGTATTAAAAAAGGATATTCATCAAGTTGTTTCTGAGCTCAAAAAGGATTTTAATCTATAATGTTTGCCGAAATCATCACTATTGGCGATGAAATTCTCATTGGTCAAATCGTTGATACTAATTCTACCTTTATTGCCAAAGAGCTAAACAAAATAGGTATATCGGTTCATCAAATAACATCGATTCAAGATGAACATGACCATATTCTTACGGCTTTAAACGAAGCTAAATCACGAGCTAACATTGTAATTGTCACCGGAGGTCTTGGGCCGACAAAAGATGATATAACCAAACACACGTTTTGTGAGTTTTTGAATGATGCCTTGGTGAAAAATGAAGAGGTGCTACAGCATATAGAACAGTTGTTTTCCACCTTTACTTCTACACCAATTTCTGAAGTCAATAGACAACAAGCTATGGTCCCTTCAAGGGCAACAGTATTACATAATGCCAATGGTACAGCGCCTGGTATGTGGATGAAATCTGATGATGTGGTTTTTATATCGCTTCCCGGTGTTCCTTTTGAAATGAAGGCATTGATCAGCAATATGGTTATTCCTAAAATAATCAAGGATTTTGACCGACCCCATATTCTTCACAAAACTTTGATTACTTATGGTTTAGGGGAAAGTGCAATTGCTGCAAAAATCGAGGAATGGGAAGATAATTTGCCAAAGTTTATTAAACTGGCGTATCTGCCTAATTTGGGCAAAGTGAGATTACGATTAACAGCAAAAGGACCCGATAGAAAAGTACTGCATGATTCAGTTGAGACAGAAATACAAAAGTTGCAACCATTAATTGGGGATTTGATTTATGGTTATGAAAATGATGAGTCATTAGAAGAGTTGGTTGCAAAATCGTTTACAGCAAAGAAAATGACATTAGCAACTGCCGAAAGTTGCACTGGAGGTAAAATTGCCCAGAAGATAACTGCCTTATCAGGGGCTTCGGCCTATTTCAAAGGAAGTATTGTGAGTTATGCCACAGAAATAAAAGTAGATGTTTTGGGAGTTTCTACTGCAATGATAAACAAGTATACAGTCGTTAGTGCTGAGGTCGCGGAGGCAATGGCTCTTAATGTGAAAAAACTTATGAATACCGATTTTGCAGTTGCCACAACAGGTAATGCAGGGCCAACAAAAGGTGATTCAGATGCTGAAATAGGCACGGTCTATATTGCAATTGCCACCCCCGAGAAGGTGTTTGTGAACAAATTTATGATGGGAAATCATCGGGTAAGGGTAGTGCAAAAGACTGTAAATAAGGCGTTTGAGTTGCTTCAAAAAGAAATCGTAAAAATCTGAGATAGAATTTTGTCCGTCCAATAAAAATGAATTAAATTTGCAGCCTGTTTAAAATGAAAAATTAGGCGCAATGTCAAAAGTTTGTGAAATTACGGGAAAGAGAGCGATGTTCGGAAACAACGTTTCGTTTTCTATCAATAAGACAAGAAGAAGATTTAATGTAAATCTTTCCAAAAAACGTTTTTATATTCCTGAAGAAGATCGTTGGGTAACCCTTAAGGTATCTGCAAAGGCATTGAAAAGCATTAACAAGAAAGGCATTTCAGCTGTTTTAAAGGAGGCTAAAGCACAAGGATTGGTAAAATAATCCTAAAAAGATAGATTACAATGGCAAAAAAAGGGAACAGAGTTCAAGTTATATTGGAGTGTACTGAGCATAAAGCTTCAGGTCAGCCAGGAACTTCTAGATATATAACCACAAAGAATAAGAAGAACACTCCAGAAAGGATGGAAATCAAAAAATTCAATCCTATTCTGAAGAAGATGACAGTTCATAAAGAAATAAAGTAAATTTCCTTAATTGGAAAGACAATAATTAACGCATTAAGTCATGGCAAAGAAGACGGTAGCAAGTTTACAAACAAGTTCAAAAAGATTAACCAAGGCGATTAAAATGGTAAAGTCACCTAAGACAGGTGCTTATGTTTTTCAAGAGTCTGTAATGGCGCCAGAAGCCGTAAATGAGTGGTTGTCTAAATAAAGGATAATTGACCAAATCAATTCTAAAAGCTCCTTTTTACAAGAAAGGAGCTTTTTTATTTTCATATATTTGGTGAAAGTATATCAGGTAGTATGAGTTTATTCAAAAAGATATTTTCTTCCCAAAAGAAGGAGTCCTTGGACAAAGGTCTAGAGAAATCAAAAACCTCTTTTTTCTCTAAATTAAGTAAGGCGGTTGCAGGTAAATCAAAAGTAGATGATGATGTACTTGACAATTTAGAAGAAGTCTTGGTCACTTCTGATGTTGGTGTGGATACTACCTTGAAAATTATTGAGCGCATAGAAGCCCGTGTCTCTGAGGATAAGTATATGGGTACTGATGAACTCAATAAAATCTTAAGAGAGGAAATTGCCGGATTACTTTCTGAAACCAATATAGGTGAAGAAACCGAATATAGTATACCTGCGGATAAAAAACCATATGTGATTATGGTGGTTGGTGTTAACGGTGTGGGTAAAACTACAACTATTGGTAAGTTGGCTTACCAGTTCAAGAAACAGGGACTAAAAGTGGTTTTAGGTGCTGCAGATACTTTTAGAGCCGCCGCCATAGACCAATTGCAAGTTTGGGCCGATCGTGTAGATGTACCAATTGTTAAACAAAAAATGGGAAGCGACCCCGCCTCTGTGGCATTTGATACTTTAAGTTCTGCGGTAACACAAGATGCTGATGTGGTCATAATAGATACTGCTGGGAGATTGCACAATAAAGTGAATTTAATGAACGAGCTTACCAAAGTTAAGCGTGTAATGCAAAAGGTTGTAGACGATACACCTCATGATGTTCTATTGGTGCTGGATGGTTCAACCGGGCAGAATGCTTTTGAACAAGCGAAACAGTTTACAAAAGCTACCGAGGTGACTTCTTTGGCAGTTACAAAGTTGGATGGAACGGCAAAAGGTGGTGTTGTTATAGGTATTTCTGATCAGTTTCAAATTCCGGTAAAGTATATTGGGGTAGGTGAGGGCATTGAGGATCTTCAGGTTTTCAATAAGTATGAGTTTGTAGATTCCTTTTTTAATATTTAAAATTGAAGAAAGTACTTCTCATTACGAGCTTTTTATTTGTGTCAGTTCTAACAGCGCAAATAAATCACCCCAAGGCAAGTCCTTCTTCCACAATTATTCAAGAGGTTGGTTTAACATCAATCCAGGTTGAATATTCCAGACCTGCAGTTCGGGGACGAAAAATTTTTGGTGGTCTTGTTCCCTATGGTAGAATTTGGAGGGCCGGAGCTAATGCCTCAACCAAAATCACATTTGAAAGTGATGTTACTGTAGGATCAGGTTTCCTTCAAAAAGGAACATATGCCCTATACGCTTTTCCAGAAGAAAGTGAATGTCAAATTATTTTTCATAACAACACAACACATTGGGGTGATGGCAGGAATAATTATGACCCAAATGAAGATGCACTCAGAATTAAAATTGTTCCAACTAAAACAAAGTCTTTCCAGGAAAATTTCTTGATTTCTTTTGATGAAATTCAACATAACTCAATTGACTTGATATTGTCATGGGAAAACACCAAAATCTGCATTCCAATCAAGATTGACACCCATAGCCTTATGGAAGCTGAAATTGAAAATAAGCTGGCCGATAACCCTACACCTCAAACTTATTACGAAGCTGCAAGATATTACCAAGAACAAAACATTAAAAAGGAAACTGCTTTGGCTTACTTGAAAACGGCTATTGAAAAAGGAGGCGACACTTACTATTTTCATCGTGTAAAATCTCTGGTAGAGGCCGATTTACAGGATTATAAATCGGCAATTGCCTCTGCGCAAAAATCATTGGAACTGGCAAACTTGGAAGGTAAAGATGAGTTCGTTCGAATGAATCAAAAAAATATTGATTTTTGGAACCAAATCCTTTTGGAAAAAGGGTAGACTAGTTAATCACATCATTTATCTTGCCCCAAAGCTCATTGTCATAGCTAGAAGGCCCCAATTGCATTTCTCCTGCACTTTCTCCGCAGCGAACAATAACTAAACCTTTGCTGGGAACAACATAGATCTTTTGGTCATTTGCTCCAAGTGCAGCGAACATATCGTTGGGAGCATTTGGTACTAGAGGGCCAGGCAAAGAGATGGTAGTAGTGGTTCCCACAACATTTTCCTTACCATTTAACCACCATAGGTATCCGTATGATGTATTAATATCCTGCGAAGTATTGGTCATCTCATTGAAGAAATTTTCACTAACGACTGCACTTCCATCCCAGGTACCTTGGTTTAGCATTAATAATCCAAAACGGGCCATGCTACGGGTACTACTGTTGTATATATTCAATCCCAGACTACTCGTCCAGTTGCCATTCATTCCAATTTTATCGGCAATCTTTATCTTGCTATATTCTTGAAAAGACATACCTGAACTTTGGGTTATCATTTCCTGAAGTAGCATAAAAGCTCCTTGATGATAGGCCCAAATTGTACCAGCATCAGCGGTATATTCCAAACAAATTGGTAATGTACAGACCCAAGGGGCAAATTCTCCAAGATGGGGAGTGAGACCCGTAGTCATAGTCATGTGGTGTTTTACTGTTATCAAATCTTGTTTCTCTGTTGTTAATTGACTCCAATTCTGACCTAAATAGTCTGAGGTTTTATTGTTGATATTTAGTAATCCTTCGTCCTGTGCTATGCCGACAAATGTTGCCGTAAGACTTTTGGCAGCTGAAAACCAGGTCCAGCTTGCATTTTGATTATGCCCGTTAAAGTATTTTTCAATAACGATTCTGCCATTTTTCAAAACAATGAACCCTTTCGTATCTGTAGACTCCAGATAATCATATAGTTCTTCTTCTTTATCAATGTTCCACTCTAATTGTGATGGTGTTACTACTTCCCAATCGTTACCATCTATTTGGGGAAAGAACATTCCCGTTGGCGCTGGAATATCATTTTCATTCGTATCAGAATCATTACTACAACCACAAATCAATAAAAGAACAATTGAAAAGTTAAAGAAAGATCTAGGTTTCATGATGATAATATTTAAACGTTTGGTGATAAAATACATTTATGGTTTAACGTAAAAATCCAAGAAATCGTCTTAAATGGCTATTGTTCCTACATCAAGTTGTATTTTTGCGCTCCATTAAAAAGCTATGCGAACAAAATCTCTTAAGAAGAACAAAATTAATGTAGTTACTTTAGGCTGCTCTAAAAATGTGTACGATTCAGAAGTGCTCATGGGACAGTTAAAAGCCAATAATAAGGAGGTTGTTCACGAAGAAGAAGGTAATGTGGTTGTCATCAACACATGCGGCTTTATAGACAATGCCAAAGAAGAAAGTGTAAATACCATATTGCAATTTGTTGAAAAGAAGGAAGCAGGAGAGGTAGATAAGGTTTTTGTTACAGGATGTTTAAGTGAGCGTTACAAGCCAGATTTACAAAAGGAAATTCCCAATGTTGATGAATATTTTGGGACAAGTGAATTACCCAATTTACTAAAGGCACTTGGTGCTGATTATAAGCATGAATTGATTGGTGAAAGATTAACTACGACACCAAAGAATTATGCTTATCTAAAAATTGCCGAGGGTTGTGATAGACCTTGTTCGTTTTGTGCAATCCCTCTTATGCGCGGGAAACATAAAAGCAAGCCAATAGAGGAATTGGTAACCGAATCCAAGAAATTAGCGGCTAAAGGAGTCAAGGAATTGATTTTGATAGCTCAGGATCTTACTTATTACGGTTTAGATTTATATAAGAAGAGGAACTTGGCTGTACTACTTCAGAAATTGGTAAAAGTAGATGGTATTGAATGGATTCGTTTGCATTATGCCTTTCCTACTGGTTTTCCGATGGATGTGTTGGATGTTATGAATGATGAGCCGAAAATATGTAATTACCTTGATATTCCTTTGCAGCACATTTCAGATGATATTTTGAAGAGTATGCGTAGGGGTACAACCCAAGAGAAGACCACTAGATTGATTCAGGAATTTAGAAACCACGTTCCTAGCATGGCAATAAGGACAACTTTAATTGTAGGCTATCCTGGTGAAACCGAGGCCCATTTTCAAAATTTAAAGAAATGGGTGGGCGAAATGCGTTTTGAGCGTTTGGGCTGTTTTACCTACAGCCATGAAGAAAATACCCATGCATATAACTTGGTAGATGACGTTCCACAAGAAGTGAAACAGGAACGTGCCAATGAAATCATGGAACTACAATCACAGATTTCATGGGAGTTGAATCAGGAGAAAATAGGTAAAACATTCAATTGTATCATTGATCGTAAAGAAGGGAATCATTTTGTGGGAAGAACCGAATTTGACTCTCCTGATGTTGATAATGAGGTGCTCATTGATGCTGCGAAGTTCTATTTGAAACAGGGGGAGTTCGCTCAAATAAAAATTGTTGATGCAGCCGACTTTGATTTGTACGGTGAGCCTGTTTAAGACTAATTTTCCAAAAGAACACTCAATAATTACATTGGTTTCCAAATAGTATTATTTGGTTAATGATATTTTTAATTCCTATTTTTAGGAATACAAATATTGCTTTCCAAACCAGCGATTATGATGTTCATTTTAGCCCTGATTCTATCTTTGGCCTTTATTATTTTAGGTATTGTAAAATGGAAAATTCATCCATTTTTTGTGCTTTTAATTGCTGCCATAGGTTACGGTTTTATTACGGGAATGGAAATCCCCGGAATAATCGACTCTATAAACAATGGCTTTGGCAGCATAATGGGTAAGATTGGCTTGATTATTTTCTTTGGGGTTGTTATCGGTACAGTTTTAGAGAAATCAGGAGGGGCAATGGTGATTGCATCAAAGATGATTCAGGTTATCGGTGAAAAATCAATTCATCTGGCGATGTTGTTGACGGGCTATTTGATGTCTATACCGGTGTTTTGTGATAGCGCATTTATTATGATGAACTCACTCAACAAAGCTTTATCACACAAGGCTAAAAAATCATATGCGGGAACTTCTGTTGCCTTGGCTTTGGGTTTATTGGCCACCCATGTCATGGTTCCACCTACCCCGGGGCCAATAGCTGCCGCTGGTATCTTAAAGGCAGACTTAGGGAATGTAATACTTTGGGGTTTGATAGTGAGTGTATTGGCTTTGATTCCCTGTTATTTTTTTTCAACTAAAATTGCATCTAAAACTACTATTCCAATAAAATTGGATACCATTAAGGAATCGGGATATCAACCTAAATTATGGATTTCTTTATTGTCGATTATTGTTCCCATTATTCTGATTATAATAAAATCAATCTTTGATTATCCAGAGTTTCAGATGAAATCAGGGGCATTGTTTTCACTGGTTTCATTTCTTGGAAGTCCAGTAATCGCCTTACTGATAGGAGTGTTACTTTCCTTATTGATTCCAAAAAAACTGGATGAAAAGGTATTTTCTGCCACAGGCTGGTTTGGGGAGGCTCTAAAAAATGCAGCGCCGATTATTCTTATAACTGGAGCAGGTGGTATTTATGGCGCGATGTTGCAAAATTCGGGAATCGCAGACTTTATAACAGCGAATTTTTCAGGATTGAGTATTGGGTTATTATTACCTTTCTTGTTGGCAGCTTGTCTAAAAACAACGCAGGGATCCTCAACTGTTGCATTGATTACTACTGCATCGATAATAGCGCCCATTTTACCAGCATTAGGACTTGACGGATCATTTATGACAACAATGACAGTTCTGGCCATCGGTGCTGGTTCTGTAGTGGTATCGCATGCCAATGATAGTTTTTTCTGGGTGGTAACCCAATTAACAGGTATGGATGTTAAACAAGGAAATCAAACTTTGACTCTTGGGACCTTGGTGTTTGGGGTATCTGCCATCTTGATAATATATGCTATCACCACGTTGATAGGTTGAAAGTACCCATGATTCTTTCGAATTTTTAATTAAATTTATTTGATGTCTACGACCGAGAAGTGTAAAAATTGTGAAAAATCATTTGATGTATCATTTGATTATTGTCCGTTTTGTGGACAAGAAACAGCGGATAACCTGACTTTTGGAGTATTGTTCAGTAATACGATCAGTAATTATTTTTCAATCGATGCCCGTTTCTTAAAGAGTTTCATTCCACTTATGCTCAAACCTGGAGTATTGGCCAGAAGATTCGTGGACGGTAAGCGCCTATCTTATTTGCACCCTGCACAGTTTTATCTTTTCATTTCGGTAATATTCTTTTTCATTTTTTCATTTAATGTGCGTAAGGCCGACAATGAAGTGACAATGGCTTTAAAAAAGGGTTTTGACAAAGACCTGACCATAGATTCATTGCAACTGAATAAAGATTCCCTGAATCTGGAATTGGCGAAAGATGCTATTAAAAATAATGGTGTTATAGCAGGGATTTCTGACGAAGATTTTATTAAGATGGATTCGACATTCATAGCTGAGCAAAAAGCTTCCAATGAGTCATTCATTAAAAAACGTAAAGCATTGGATTCTTTAATTGCGATAGATGCATCAATGGCCAGTAAGTTAAAAGCGATAGGAATTGACGATGATGAGAGTGCTATTACTCATAAGTTTTTTGAACAAATGCTAAAATTTTATGAGCAAAAGGGCGAAGGGATTCTGAATACTTTATATGATATAATCCCCATTGCCATGTTCTTTATGCTTCCTTTATTTGCTTTTTTATTGAAGCTTTTTTATTGGGGACGGGGCACATTCGCCCATCATATGGTCTTTAGCTTTTATTTTTTCACTTACCTTTTTACCTCATTTTGTTTGTTGATTTTGGTAAATCTGATAATAGAAATACCGCTTTGGATAGAAGTAATCTTCTTTTTTTCCTTTATTTTTTATTTAATATTAGCTCTGCATAATTTTTACAAAAGTGGATGGGTGGGAGCATTTTTCAAAGCTAATGCGATTTCTTTCCTGTATATTATATTTATTGTACCAATAGCGATTTCAGGCATTATCATGGTTTCGTTTATGTTGTATTGAATATGGTTCTCAATTCACCATGAATAGAGCATTTGAAAACAATAATTTTCCATTTTCCCAGAATCCCCTGAACAATGGGTTATCTACCATGTAAATAACTTGTCCCGAGCCGTGGTTAGATACTCCAAACACTAAACTTTTTTCAATTTTACTTTGTGCTTCACTTCCTGCAAAACCGGCTATAGGCTTGTTGTTACCTTCTTCTAAATACACAACAGAACCAGAATCAAGGTAATCGTAAGCATCAGCACCTAATTTTAGGGAAAAATAGCTGTTGTCATAGCCATAGGCCAATGGATGGGTATTATCTACTTTGGTCTTAAAAATGGCACCTGAAATGGTTTGTTTAATATATTCGCGTTGACCTTCATCAAATATTTGCATATTTTCAGAAGTATCTTTTATAACTTCTTTAGTTTTGATTCCAAAACCATCTTCACCTGTCAAACCATTAATAGCATCTCCCATGGCAATAAGCTTGCCTCCATTGGAAACCCAATCTTTCAATCCATCTAATTTATCCTCTTTAAGGAATCCCTTATAGCCGAAACCACCAGGGAGTATGATTATATCATATTTTGAAAGATCTACACCTGCCATGTATTCCGAATCAATAACTGACATGGGGTAATTTAGTTGTTGCTCAAAAAAGTACCAAATTTCTCCAAATCTTAGAGTCGAGGTCGGTTCACCGGAAAGTACAGCTATTTTAGGGGCATTTATCATTTGAACATACCTGGATCCAAAGTCCTTGCCAGAATCAACAAAACCAGTCGAGGTTGGGGTCAATTCAATTTGATGTTTGTTTGCGATTTTCACCAAGGTTTTCAAAAACCCATCATTGTTTTTATTATCACCCTTGGTAATAATCAATGTTCCTCTTTTATGCGATTTTCCTTCAAGCGTAAATGGCTTGTATGAATGGCGCACCTTTATTTTGTTCTGGATTAATTCAGCCAAGAATTTTGCATCTTTCATACTGTTCCATTCAGTCATAAATGCGTAAGCTTTGGAGCTCAATGACCCGTTTGAAATCGATTTTTTGCTTTTCGCAGTGCTTGTGATCAAACTCTGTGAAGCCATAGCGTCCAAACCATAGGCATAAGGTAAAGACCATGCTGTGATGTCATATGTGACCGAATCGCTTAACTTGGCATTGGGTTCAAATAAAACCTTGACTAAGGTACTTTTGGTTTGATCTGTTGAAACCACTAAACTGTTCTCAGAAGTTCTTAAACTTCCTGTTTTACCTGTACTGTATTTAAAACCTTTAATCGTTGCGGACTTACCCCATCCATATTCAATTTCATGTTTGTCCAACAATTGGGTTAATGCATCAATTCTATCTTCATCACCATTCATCACATAACTCTTGTACTTATAGTTCTTGTTTCGGTAAAACTTTTGGAATTCTTGGTTCAATTTGCTTGCATTAGAAGCTGCTACTTCCACAGTTGATAATCCTGTGGTTCTGTGATGATCCAATCGATCTTTTAATGTAAGTGTGTCGCCTATACTAGTTATGATTCCAAGTCCGGCCCTACCGCTTCCGCCTTGTTCGTATGTCATGCCAATTCCTCCATTATATATGGGATAGGTGTCACCATAACTTGGATATAATAAATCGAAGACTTCCTTTGTGAAATAAAACCAGCCATTGGCATCAAAGTATTTTGCATGGTTTTTTCCGATTGTAGTTTGAAATTCTCTTTGAAAAGGAGTAATTACTTCATGGTATGGTTCAGATGCCGGAGCAAAATAATAAGGACTATCTACACCTTGTTCATGAAAATCAACGTGAACATGTGGCATCCATTTGTTGTACACTTTTAACCTGTTTTGACTTTCAATCTGCGTTAACCAAGCCCAATCCCGATTCAAATCGAACATATAATGATTACTTCTCCCGCTCCACCATCCCTCATGGTGTTCCTTGCTATTTGGGTCAATATTATTCGGTGTGTTTTTATATTGGTTATACCAGTTTACATAACGATCACGTCCATCAGGATTAATACATGGATCCATGATAACAACGGTATTCTCCAAATAATTGCTTTTTGTTGTCAATAATTCGTAAATGGTTTGCATTGAAGCTTCAGTACTCACACTTTCATTACCGTGTACGTTGTAGCTTAACCAAACAATGGATTTTGATGCACTACTTTCTCCAGTGGTGCTCTTTAAATGTTCGGTTCTAATATTTTCTAGATTTTTAATGTTGGCGGCAGAAGAAACATAGGCCAATAAAAGGGGTCTTCGTTCATTGGTTTTTCCGTACTCCTTCAATTGAACACGGTCAGAAGCATTTTTCGCCAAATACTCATAATAATCCACTACTTCATGATGTCTTGTAAACTGACTTCCCAATTCGTATCCAAGAAACTCAGATGGTGATTTTAGTTGCTGGGCATTTAAGCTAATGGTTAGAAGTATCGTTGATAAGAATAAAAATTGCTTCATTGTGAAAATTTTGATTTTAAGGTTGCCCAATGTAATAATTAATAGGGACAATCAGGACAATAAACCCTATCAGATACCTAATTAAGCGATAAGAAGAATAAAGTAATTAACGTATTTTTAGGAACAAGAAAATACTAGTGTTATATATTTACTTCGTTTTTTGATTTTTATATGGATATTGACTGTTTACCCTTTAAGCAAACTGGCTATTTTTCGGATTTGATCTGTGATTATATTGATGGTAAGGAAACCCTCAACGCATTTTATAATAGGTTCCCCAGTCTTGAGAATTTTAAGGAACAAATAAATTCAAAAGCAGTTAACTACCCTGAAGAAAACAGAGCAGTCCTTTACGATTCACTTCAAGAGCAATATAAAGGTTTTGCAATTTCAAAAAAAACCAAAGCCAATCTCATACAATTAAAAGAACCCATAACTTTTACCGTTGCAACTGGCCATCAGTTAAATCTTTTTACAGGACCACTGTACTTTTTATATAAGATAATTTCAACCATTAACTTAACAGTTGAATTAAAAAAGGCCTATCCAAAGTTCAATTTTGTTCCTGTTTATTGGATGGCGACTGAGGACCATGATTTTGAGGAAATTAATTATTTCAACTTTAATAACAAGAAACTACAGTGGGACAATGAGGCTACAGGGGGAGTGGGACGTCTTAATACAAAAGACCTCGAAAGTGTTCTCGAAGCTTTTGCAAGCTCACTCGGCAAAGGTAAAAACGCAGAATATTTAATAAAACTATTTGTGGACTCCTATCTTGAACATGAAAATTTGGCCCAGGCAACCCGGTTTTTGGCCAATTCACTATTTGGGTCATACGGTTTGGTGATTGTTGATGGCGATGATCATAAACTTAAAAGGTTATTGGCACCATATGCTAAGAAAGATATTCTTGAAAGTATTTCCTTCTCAAAAGTTTCTGATACCATTTCAAAATTCAGACAACTGCCAGAAAAGTATAATGTACAGGTAAATCCCCGTGAAATAAATTATTTCTATTTAAAAGATAATATACGGGAACGCATTATAAAAGAAGGTGAGGGCTTTAAAGTAAATGATACTGATATTTACTTCACCAAAGAAGAATTATTGATTGAGTTGGACACTTATCCAGAGCGGTTTTCGCCAAATGTTATAACCCGTCCTTTATATCAGGAAATCATCTTGCCTAACCTATGTTATATAGGTGGTGGAGGTGAGCTTGCCTATTGGTTAGAGCTAAAAGAATCTTTCGAAGCCTTTGAAATAGATTTCCCTATTATATTGCTTCGGAATTCTGCATTGGTCGTATCCTCAAAACAAAAGTCCAAATTGGAGCATATGAACTTAGCTGCGCCGGACCTATTTATGGGACAGCACAGTTTCATAAATAAAAAGATCAGGGAAATTTCAAATATCGAAATTGATTTTTCAGAACAAAAAAAACACTTATCTGAACAGTTCAAAGCGTTGTATACTATCGCTGAAAAAACTGATAAATCGTTTTACGGAGCTGTTAAGGCTCAAGAATCAAAACAATTAAAAGGATTGGACAATCTTGAAAAAAGGTTGCTTAAGGCCCAAAAGCGAAAGTTAAAGGATCATGTGCAGCGAATGACTGAAATCCAGAATGAGCTTTTTCCCAATGGGTCTTTGCAAGAACGAAGTTTAAATTTCTCCGAGCTTTATTTAGAGTATGGCGATGAATTGATTCCAATGTTGATGAAAGAACTACTTCCCTTGAAAGCTGAGTTTTCAATTTTGTATCAATAGCAAGATTCTAGTCCTTTTAACGTACGATCACCTATTTTTGCTAAAACTTTTATTCAATGCATAATATTGATATAGAACTGGTGGAAATGACATTGGATGTCATGAAATATGCCATAAATCGTATAACAAAAACATCTCCTGAGTTAGGACAACCCAAGAAAGAAGAAGAATTGCGCGAATTGGTTGGGGAAACTATTACCGACAAAGGTATTGGCGGTGAAAATGCTTTTCAATTGTTCAAAGATGTTTTGGTAAAGGCAACAGTTCCAATTGATCATCCTAGACACCTTGCCTTTGTTCCCGCTGCACCGACGAGGGCAGCGATTATGTTCGATTTGGTTACTTCGGCCTCTAGTATTCATGGTGCGTATTGGATGGAGGGCGCTGGAGGAATTTTCTGTGAAAATGAGGCTATGAAATGGTTGGTTTCCCTAACGGGTTTACCAGAAGGTGCATTTGGAGTATTTACAAGCGGTGGTACGGCTGCAAATCTTTCTGCGATGGTTACCGCCAGGGAATACTGGAGAAGAAACCCGGAAAACAGAGGTGAAAAGGCCTTGGTAATAACCTCTGCAGGAGCCCATTCTTCAATCAAGGCAATGGCAAAAGTGATTGATGCCGATGTATTGCTGGTAGAAGCAGAGGATTTAATGTCTGGCGCAGATTTAGAGAAGAAAATAAAAGAGCTGGATGACCATCAGCGAAAACGACTTTTTGCGGTAGTCGGAACGGGTGGTACAACAAATGCAGGTATCATTGATGATCTAGAAGGTATTGCCCATGTATGTGATAAAGAACAACTTTGGTTTCATGTTGATGCTGCATACGGCGGCGGGGCATTGGCTGCTGATTCAGTTCGCCATTTATTTAATGGAATAGAGAAAGCGGACAGTATTACAATCGACCCTCATAAATGGTTGTTCTCACCTTATGATTGTGGCGCTGTAATTTATAAGAATCCCGAGTTGGCAAAAGCGGCTCATTCCCAAGAAGGTTCGTATTTGGACATTTTCAAAGATGAGGGCGCTAAGGGCTTTAATCCTGCAGACTACCAAATTCAATTGACAAGAAGAGTTAGGGGGTTGCCTTTATGGTTTTCATTGGCAATGCACGGTACAGACCGATATAAATGGGCAGTTGAAATGGGAATAAAATTGGCAAATTTAGCCGGGGAGTTAATTAATGACAGGGGACATGTGGAATTGGTTCGTGAACCAAGCCTTTCCTGTGTGCTTTTTCGTCGCAAAGGATGGTCTCCCGATGATTATAGAAATTGGACCTATAAAAATCACCGTGATGGATTTGCGTTGGTTACTCCTACAAAATGGATTAATGATAAGGTTACCGAGACCGTTGCTCGTTTTTGCTTCATAAATCCTGATACTACAATTGAAGATATAGTAGCGGTTTTGGAAACAATGGAATAGTTGATTAAGGCACTAGGTACTCGCTGGACCAACCTTTATCTGTTTTATCGAATTTGATTTTGGAATGACCATTTTTTTTGAGTTTTAAATACTCGATTCTAAATGGTTCTATCTCAACAATAGAGAAGAAATCACCCTCTTTAAGATATTCCAGATTTTCAGGACTTTTGATTGACGTTCCCGGAGCTTTTTTTGTCAAGTAGTCTTTTTTGGATTCTGCACCTACTTCGGCCCAATTTTTTTTGATTTCAAATTGATCATTATTGATTTTAGCCAGACCTTCTATTCGAAGCTGAACCAATTTTTTGTGATGGTAGAAGAGAAGGCTCACCTTATTGTTCTCCTTTATATGCAACACTTTTTTGGAGCGTTTATCGGTAAAAAATGTCAATTTTAAATCTTCAGAAACATTTCGTAATGCTACTAACCTAAGTCTTGCATATTTATCAACCCCTAAAGTTGCCAGAGTAAAATACTTAAAATAATGCCCTTTTTTAAATGCGCCTTTTTTTAACTCCTGTTTTATTTTTTCAAAAATTCTGTCCGCCATTCCTTTTAATTTATTGAATATAAAGATAGGCATTTGTTATGTTCTTATGGGAATAGATAGCCGCTTAAAAGGGTATTTCAACCTGTAAAAATGGGTGTCTGTATAAATAATTTTCTTTTTTTTTCAAAAAAAACGAAAAACGAGGTAGGGTATTTTAAGGTTAGGTTGTTATATATACAAATTGCTATGAATTAGAAAATTAAGTTTAGTTATTAATTAGTTCATGTGTTTAGGTTGGTTTTTTGATTTTGATTTAGAAAAGCCTCGATGTAGGGTCGAGGCTTTTTCTTTTTTAAATTTTGTTCTTAATCACATGCTACAGCGATCTTAAAAAGAAGTCCATTATTGCTTCTTTGAAATTATAATGTAATTTGATGTAATGTTTTAAATCTTCATAAAGCGAGCGTTTCTCATATTGTATTTTGCCATCAATGTTCTTGTAGTAATCTGCACTGTGAAGATTTCCTAATTTAGCTCTGCAACGATGTAATAATTTTCCAATAGCATCGCGTTCTATCATTATTTTGTTCTGAAAACTTTCAATCTCAATAGAAGATTTGTCAATGCCTTCCCTGGTAATGATTTCCTCAAGTTTTTGTTGAAACATATCCAGTTCGGACATATGAAACTTAAGTTCTCTTTTCCAGATTTCCAAATTAAAGGTCAGGTCACTTGAATATACTGTTTCTGTGTGCATATTGTGTGGTTTTATGTGTAAAATGTATATATCTATTAGTCCTATAAAAATAAGGAATTTATCAGAAAAATCCTTGTGAATTGATGTCAAATATAGTCATGGACGGTATGGTTGATTTTAATTATTTTGGAATAATTAAAACCTTGTTTTAGTCTTGTACTAATGTAAATATCTTCGTTTCCACTTTTCATGTTTATAAGTTTCATGATAGTTGGATAAATATCTTCTTCAGATGCTTTTTTGGTTTTTTCAATTTGCTATTTTTGCGCATGCAAAACAACGTCCTTATTCTTGACTTCGGTTCGCAGTACACACAACTCATCGCTAGAAGGGTTCGCGAATTGAATATTTTCTGTGAAATAAAACCATTCAATAAAGTGCCTAAAGATATGTCGGCCTATAAAGCCGTTATACTATCGGGCTCCCCATTTTCTGTCAGAGCAGATGATGCGCCACATCCAGATCTTTCGCAAATTAAGGGTAAAATGCCTTTACTGGGAGTATGTTACGGCGCTCAATATTTGGCCCATTTCAACGGGGGTAATGTGGCCCCTTCAAATACTAGGGAGTACGGCCGCGCAAGGTTAACATCAATAAAGAGTGACGAACGCTTCTTTTATGAGATTACTGATGGGTCACAGGTTTGGATGAGCCACAGCGACACGATACAGGAGTTGCCTGAAAATGCGGTTATTTTGGCGAGCACGGGAGATGTGAAAAATGCCGCATATAGAATTGACGGAGAAGATACCTATGCTATTCAATTTCATCCAGAAGTGTATCATACCACTCAAGGAAAAATGATTTTGGAAAACTTTTTGGTACATATCGCTGGTGTTAAACAATCCTGGACACCAGATGCTTTCGTAGATAGTACAGTTGCCGAATTGAAAAAGAAGATCGGAGATGATAAGGTCATCCTCGGATTATCTGGAGGAGTAGATTCCACTGTTGCCGCGATTTTGTTGCACAAAGCAATTGGAAAACACTTGCATTGCATCTTCGTAAACAATGGGTTATTGAGGAAAAATGAATTCCAAGATGTATTGGATCAGTATGAGCACATGGGGCTTAATGTAAAAGGGGTTGATGCTTCGGCACGCTTTTTGGATGCATTGGCTGGTGAAAGTGATCCAGAGAAAAAACGAAAAATCATAGGCAAGGTGTTTATTGATGTTTTTGACGATGAGTCACATATGGTTGAAGATGCAAAATGGTTGGCGCAAGGAACCATTTATCCCGATGTTATTGAATCGGTTTCAGCGACGGGAGGCCCCTCGGCGACAATTAAAAGTCACCACAATGTTGGAGGTTTGCCCGATTTTATGAAATTGAAAGTAGTAGAGCCTTTAAAAATGTTGTTTAAAGATGAGGTGCGTAGAGTTGGGGCCAGTATGAATATTGATGACGAGCGATTGGGTAGACACCCTTTCCCAGGACCAGGACTGGCAATTCGAATTTTAGGAGATATCACCCGGGATAAAGTTGCTATTTTACAAGAAGTTGATGCCATTTTTATCAATGGATTAAGGGAATGGGGACTTTATGATAAGGTTTGGCAGGCCGGAGCCATGCTTTTACCCGTAAATAGTGTAGGGGTAATGGGAGATGAAAGAACATATGAAAAATGTGTAGCTTTACGTGCGGTCGAAAGTACAGACGGAATGACGGCTGATTGGGTAGATTTGCCCTATGAGTTTTTGCAGAAAACATCTAATGAAATAATAAATAAAGTACCCGGGGTCAATAGGGTTGTTTATGATATAAGTTCTAAACCTCCGGCTACTATAGAATGGGAATAGTTATGAACCAATTTTTAAAGAATATTGTAGTATTGCTCGTATTTACATTGATAGGATGCAAGGCAACTGCTCAAAAGTTTACTACCCACGCGGTAAAGAAAGGGGAAACCTTAGAAAGTATTGCAAAACATTATAAGGTGACACCTTATAACATTCTCACTTATAACAAAGAAATTAAACAAGGAGATGATGTTACTCCCAATACCATCTTGGTAATCCCTGTTGGTGCGAAAGTTTCTGAAATCAAGGTTGATAAAGATAAAGTAGAAACTGTACGTGTGGCAAATGAAAAACCTGAGCAGGAAGAGCCCATTGGTTTTACTACGCATAAAGTTAGAAAGCGAGAAACATTGTTTGGCATTTCCCAACGATATCACATTACTGAAGATGATATAAAGAAATATAATACGGAGCTATATTCTTCATTGCTTAAAAAAGGGATGCGATTAAAAATTCCTAAATACAAAAGAGTAAGGCCAGACGAAAATGCAATCAATGAAGACGATTTTGAAATTTACAAAGTAGCACCAAAAGAAACCCGTTGGAGTATTGCTCATAAATACGGCATTACGATTGATAGTATGCTTGTGTTAAATCCGGATTTATCCAAAACAACAGATTACTTGGCGGAAGGTCAGGAGCTTAGAATGCCAAAACCCTTGGGCAGCTCATTGGAAAACCAAGAAACGCAATTGTATATATCCTATACCGTACCTGCTAAAATGAACTTTTACCGTTTGGAAAAAGAATTCAATGTGAAGTCAGATGAAATTGTTCGTTTAAATCCTGAGATAGCAGAAAGAGGAGGATTGAAAGAAGGGATGGTGATTCGTATTCCAGAGATGAAAGCCGACCCAGGTGAGGTGAACACAGATAATTTTATTTTTTACGAAGTTAAGCCCAAACAAACAGAGTTCTCTTTAACCCGTAAATTGGGTATTTCTTATGTTGACTTGTTGAAATTGAACCCTGACCTTAGGGATGGTTTAAAAGCGGGAATGGTATTGAAATTGCCGGTGGATCAGACTGGTGATTTTGAAGTTAGAAATTCGTTGGTTTTGGACAAGTTGAACTTATTGGATAGTATTAATCCCATGAATAGGCCAAAATTGGTTTTCATGTTTCCTTTTAGATTAAATCGCTTAGATTTAAATGATAAGGAATCTGTAAAAGAAACCATAGAAAACAAGAATTATCTTAAGTACAGTTTGGGACTTTATTCTGGCGCTTTAATGGCAGTTGACTCCATTGCTAAATTAGGCGTTTCTGTAGATGTAAAAACGTACGACAATCAATTGGACCAAACAAAGACCAAGGAAATTTTGATGCGTGAAAGCCTAACAGATGTCAGTGCCATTGTTGGCCCTTTGGACTTACCTTCCTTAAAGGAGGTCGCGATACAAGCATCACAATACCAAGTGCCTGTTATTGCTCCAATTCCTGCCAAAAGTGATTTGAGTCTAAGTAATGTTTATTTTTCTTATTCATCAGATGAAGTGTTGAGAGAAAGAATGCTGAAATATGTAGAGGAAAAAATCACTGAGGAAAATATTATCATAATAGCTGACGAAAAGAGTAAGTCCGGGAAGGAGTTTATTTTATCAAGATTCCCTGATGCAAAAGTTCTTAACGTAACAGAAGAGGAGAAGAACATTGGTATAAATAGGGAAAAGTTGGCAACCCTACTATCAGAAGAATTTGAAAATTGGGTTTTCGTAGAAACTGATAACTTTAAATTAATTTCAAGCGTTGTGTCCATTTTGAATTCTTTTGAAGATGCACTTTTAGATCCTGAAACCAGTAAGGTTAAAGTTCAAGTGAGAATGTTCACTACCAATAAGAATAAATCATTCGACAACGATATTATATCAAGTACACATTTGTCGAACCTACGTTTTACATACCCTTCAGTGTATAGAGAAGCTAGCAATAGTGCGTTTGTTGAAGCTTATCAAAAACGTTTTGGAGATATTCCCGATCGTTATGCTGTCCGTGGTTTTGATTTGACTTATGATCTATTATTGAAATTGGCTTATAAGAATAATTTGATGGAAGTGTCAAAAATCATAGGAGAAACGGAATACACGGGAAACAAGTTTTCCTATGAAAAAGATATGACCTCAGGATATTTTAATCAGGCATCCTATATAATGGCAATTGATGACCTTAGGGTTGTGGAATTAAAGGATTGATCATGATTTCATAAGTAATAACTTATCCATTGAAAACTTTAGGAAACATTCTTCTTTTTATTGGTCTGTCTGTTGCAGGTGTATGTCAAATGTTTGGGCAAGAAGAAATTTCTTGGGAATCAGATAAAAAGCTTTATTGGAAAGATTTTAAAGGAAAGGTACCTGGTGGATCTAGAGCGGCTGCAACGACTGCAAGTGGTATTAGTTATGAGTTCTCAACTTCATATGAGGGCAATAGAATGTTGGTTGACTATACTGTGAGTACTTTTTTTTATCCAACAAAATCTTGGTATAAACCTGAAAAATGTAATGATGTTACCTTGGCGCATGAACAGTTGCATTTTGATATCTCTGAACTTTTCTCCCGTAAAATGCGCAAGAGAATGGATAATGCCACCTTCACCAAAAATATTAAATCAGAGGTACGTAAAATTTATAAAGAGATTCTAATTGAGTTAAGTGATTATCAAAATAGATATGATGATGAAACTGACTTTTCCAGAAATATTGAACAGCAAAAAGTCTGGATAAAAAAAATCGAAGAGGCTTTAAAAAAGTAAAACCCCTTTTGTTCTAAAGGGGTTTTGTTTTACTGATAAGCTTTATAATTTAAACATCGCAAATAGCTACACCTTGTTTTAAAGCAGCTATTTTATCCTCCCAAGTAGGTACGAATTCTTGAGCTACGTGTCCTTTGAATCCGGTTTCAATAATGGCTTTCATTATAGCAGGATAATATAATTCTTGCGTTTCGTCTATTTCATTTCGCCCAGGATTTCCCCCTGTGTGGTAGTGTCCAAAGTATTGGTGATGTTCCTGAATAGTACGAATGACATCACCTTCCATAATCTGCATATGGTAAATATCATATAAAAGTTTAAAATTATCCGACCCCAACTGTTTGCAAAGCTCCACACCCCATTCAGAATGATCGCACATGTAATCTGGGTGATTCACTTTACTATTTAATAATTCCATCTGAATCATAACTCCATGCTTTTCCGCCAATGGCATAATCTGCTTAAGGCCTTCAACACAGTTTTTAAGGCCAACAGCATCGTCCATACCTCTTCGGTTTCCACTAAAACAAATTAGATTTGTATACCCAGCCTCTGCAACCACGGGAATCATCTTCGTGTAATTCTTAATCAAGGTGTCATGATATTCTGGTTCGCACCATCCTTCAGTAAGACTGATTTCTGCTCCATTGCACATCGAATTATGTATTCCATATTTTTTAAGCAGTGGGTAGTCCTTTGGGCCAATAAGATCAATTGCTGTTACACCCAATTCATTCAAAGACTTTAGAAAATCTTCTAGCGGAATACTGCCATAACACCATTGGCAAACACTATGGTTGATATTATTTTTAAGTTTCATATTGTTTTCGTTTTGGGAAGGCGCGGCATTTACTTGATTACTGGTAATCATTCCAACAGATGCAGCCGCTGATGTCCCTATAAAAGTTCTTCTTTTCATGAATCCTGGAATTAAAAATCTAATTGCTATTAAAGATAATTCATTTAGTTTTATGAAATGGAAATCACTCCTGATTATAAGAAATTAATTGAACTGGCACATTATAAAATGCCAATAGGGAAATTCAAGAACCGATATTTGGTCGATTTGCCAGAACCATATTTAATATGGTTTCAACAAAAAGGATTTCCAGACGGAAAGTTAGGTGATTTGTTAAGATCTATGCTTGAGATCAAAATCAATGGATTAGAACCACTTATTCGGAAAATTCAAAAAGAATTTCCCAAGTAATCCCTGTAAATTGTTAATGCAATTTGTATTTTTGCCTGCGTTACGAACTCAATCGAGCGCTTCATGTCACAGACTAAATACATTTTTGTAACCGGTGGGGTTACTTCTTCCCTTGGAAAAGGGATTATTGCCGCATCTTTGGCCAAATTACTTCAGGCTAGAGGTTACAAAACGACCATACAAAAATTAGACCCGTACATAAATGTTGACCCAGGAACCTTGAATCCTTATGAGCATGGGGAATGTTATGTTACTGATGATGGCGCCGAGACCGATTTGGATTTGGGTCATTACGAACGTTTTTTAAATGTTAAAACTTCTCAGGCAAACAATGTGACAACGGGTAGAATTTATCAAAGCGTAATTGAAAAAGAACGCCGAGGTGAGTTTTTGGGTAAAACCGTTCAAGTGGTTCCACATATTACCAATGAAATTAAAGAACGTGTTCAGATTCTGGGTAAAAGTGGTGAATATGATATAGTCATTACTGAGATAGGTGGTACTGTTGGTGATATTGAATCCTTGCCATATATAGAAGCGGTTCGTCAATTATTATGGGAACTGGGTGATAATAATGGTATCGTTATTCATTTGACACTAGTACCTTATTTATCTGCGGCAGGTGAACTCAAGACAAAACCCACGCAGCATTCTGTCAAAACTTTGATGGAAAGTGGTATAAAGGCTGATATTCTTGTTTGTAGAACGGAACATGAGATTTCCGACGAAATAAAAAACAAACTTGCCTTATTTTGCAACGTTAAGAGAGAGGCAGTTATTCAATCTATAGATGCCTCAACCATATATGATGTTCCAATTCTTATGCAAGAAGAAGGGTTAGACACAGTTACACTTCAAAAATTGGAGCTTCCTGACAATACTATCCCAGATTTAAAGCAATGGGATGAATTTTTGCGTAAGCATAAGAACCCAAAACATGAAGTTACTATAGGGTTGGTAGGAAAATATGTTGAATTGCAGGACTCTTATAAATCAATATTAGAATCGTTTATACACGCAGGTGCTACAAATGAAGTACGTGTAAATGTAAGGTTTATCCATTCTGAGCATATTTCGAAAAAGAACATCGAGAAGAACTTGCATGGGCTTGACGGAGTTTTGGTAGCTCCAGGATTTGGAGAAAGAGGTATTGAAGGCAAAATTGAAGCTGTTCGTCATGCTCGTGAAAACAAAATCCCGTTTTTGGGCATATGTTTGGGAATGCAAATGGCAGTGATAGAGTATGCAAGGAATATTTTAGGACTTACCAAAGCCAACTCTACAGAGATGGATGGCAGCACTACGGATCCGGTAATAAGTCTAATGGAAGAACAAAAGACCATTACCAATAAGGGTGGTACAATGCGTTTAGGTGCTTGGGATTGCCATTTGAATGATGCTACATTGGTACAAGAAGTTTATAACGGCACAAAAGATATATCGGAAAGGCATCGTCATCGTTATGAGTTCAATAATGATTATAAAGAACAATTGGAAAAAGCCGGACTAAAGGCTTCAGGTATAAACAAAGAAACCGGATTGGTCGAAATTGTTGAATTGCCTGACCATCCATGGTTCATAGGTGTGCAATACCATCCTGAATATAAGAGTACAGTGGCAAACCCTCACCCTTTATTTGTTGGTTTGGTAAAAGCGGCATTAAGGCACAAAAAAGAACATTCTAATGCCAGTATGGCATAGTCTGCACATTTGGACATATATTTGCTGACTGTTTAAAACCTTCCCGATAGGCGAGTGGGTTAAAATCATTTTTAAATGGAAGAAAAGAAATTCGATATTAATTCTATCATAGGCTTTGTGCTCATATTTGGTATCCTCATTTTTATGTTTTACCAAAATAAGCCAACAGCTGAGGAGATAGAGGCTAAAAAAGCGGAGCAAGAACAGGTAGAGGCTGCAGCAAAGCAGGATGAGGTTCAAGAAGTGAAGATTGCCGAGCCCGAGACAATAAACTTCCAGGATTCAACTGCGATTGCCAATTACAAAAGTACTATTGGGGCTTTTGGTTATACAGCACCTTCTGAAGCTGTCACCACTTTGGAGAATGAATTGGTTACTTTGAAAATAAGCAACAAAGGAGGGCAGATTGTTGAGGCCACAATGCGAAATTTCGTGACCTACGATTCAGTACCGGTATATTTAGTGAAAGATGGCAATGCTTCTTTTGGATTGAATTTTTCCACTTCCGATAATCGCGTTTTGAACACTAAAGATTTATTCTTTGAGCCATCAATGAGTAACAATGACAACAATCAAGTGCTTTCAATGAAAGCTAAAGTTGCACCAGATAAATATTTGGAATACAGGTATGAAATGAAACCAAATGATTATTTGGTTGATTTCACTATTCGTTCCCAAGGATTGAATGGCGTTATTAATAGTGGTAACCCTATTCATTTAGAATGGAAGTTAAAGGGAATTCGTCAGTCAAAAAGTATTCAATACGAGAATAGGTATACGCGATTGACCTATAATCATGAAGACGGAAAAATAAGTAAGCTCTCTGAGGGCAGTGATGATGAAGAGACCGAGGAAGATATTAAATGGTTGTCGTATAGACAGCATTTTTTCAGTTCAATACTAGCGACTAAAGAAAATTTCAAGAAAGCGGATTTATCTTCAGTAAACCATGTTGAGGAAGAAAGTAGAACCGCTGGTTTTACTAAATCGTATGATTCCAAAATTGAATTGGAATTGAACGGTGGAGAGCTTTCCCAAAATATGCATTGGTATTATGGGCCAACTGATGTTGATGTATTGAGTGATTATGATGAATTAGGTTTGGCCGATTCAATACCTTTTGGTTGGGGTATTTTTGGATGGATAAACCGATATATTTTCACACCTTTTTATTCATTGCTTAGTACATATTTCCCTTACGGTATTGCCATTGTTATTATGACCATACTGGTTCGATTGGCGATGTCTCCAGTAACATATAAGTCATATTTATCACAAGCAAAAATGAAGGTGTTGAAGCCTGAAATTTCTGAATTGGGTGAAAAATATAAGGACAATGCCATGAAAAAGCAACAGGAAACCATGAAGCTTTATAATAAAGCTGGCGTGAGTCCTATGAGTGGTTGTGTGCCGGCATTTTTGCAAATGCCTATATTCTATGCCCTGTTCATGTTCTTCCCAACATCATTTGCTTTACGACAAAAGGCTTTTTTATGGGCAGATGATTTATCCTCTTTTGATACAATTTATCAATTCCCTGAAGGTTTTTCAATTCCTTTTTATGGTGACCATATAAGTTTGTTCCCGATTTTGGCTTCTGTCGCTATCTTCTTTTATATGATGATGACCACTGGTCAGAACATGCCACAACAACCTGGAATGCCTAACATGAAATTCATTATGTACCTAATGCCATTCATGATGTTGTTTTTCTTTAACAACTATGCGAGTGGTTTAAGTTTGTACTACTTTGTTTCTAACCTAATTACAATTGGAATCATGCTGGTCATCAAACGATTTATATTGGACGATGATAAGATACATGCCCAAATTCAGGAGAATAAACAAAAACCTAAAAAGGAGAATAAGTTCCAAAAGAAAATGCGCCAAATGATGGAGCAGGCCGAAGAACAGAAGAAAACAGGAAAAAGATAAGTTGTTGAAAATAAAAATAAAAAAGCCTCCAGTCTTGGGGGCTTTTTTCATTTTATGGGAGATTTCGTGCATTTCATCGATAAGATGAGAAAAATGCAAAATTTATGTTAAAATAGTGTGAACTTCACTTTCAACAATTTAAACGAAGATTGTTATACTTTAAACTTTTTAGTGCTTATGAATTAGAATTTTACTTTTAAAATCCCCCTTTATATTCATTCTAAATTTAGTTTTTAGAACTACAATTTTTGTTCATTGTTGATTAATTAGGCCCCACACTTACTTAATCCTTTGGATAAACAGCTTTGTGCTATGGTATAGACATTAACCAATAAACACTATACCATGGGGAACTCTACTCTCTTTTCTTTTAAGAAATCAATTATTTCATTATCTATTTTTCTGTTTACAGCATTGGGTTTATTCGCCCAAACTGTAACTACGGATAAATTGGATTACATACCTGGACAGACTGCCTATGCTTCTGGTTCCGGTTGGGCACCAAACGAGGCGATTATACTTAATGTTCATGAAGAGCCCGTTTATCATCCAGATGTGGTTACCAATATTACGGCTGATGCTTTTGGTGGTTTTTCAAATGTAGCTATCTACGATTTTGAGGCCCATGATTATGGTTCTAGTTTTACTTTAACGGCCACTGGTCAATCTTCTGGAAATGTTGCTTATGCTTATTTTACAGATGGTGGTAGAGATATTTGGGCTTGGAGAAATCAACCAGGTCCTACACTAGATTCATGGGATGCAAATACTACCATTCAACAAGCAAATTCTGTATACGCCGAAGGTGAGGTTATTCCATTTGTTTGGACTATTCAATCTGGAAACCCCGCACCTCAATTGCAAGAAGGAGTATCCTATACAGTCGAATTGGACTGGGCCTATGCAGGAGGAACTACAAGCCCTGAAAAACTCTTTTTCGATTATCTTACTTCATTCAATGCTACTGAGCCAGCAGATTCTCCATTTGGACCAGGTTCCGACTTAGGGACTGGTTTTACAGGAACATATGTTACAACTGTACCAATACCAAATGACAATGGGGATGGAGCACCTAATCCAGCCACGGTCCCACACCCAGCAGGAGATTTCACACTTTATAATATTGATCCTACTTCAGTGACGTTCAGCTCTTATATAACTGATCCTGAAAATGCAAATCAAGAAGATCGAAAGTTACAAATTACATTTACGCCTTCAGATAATGATGGAATTCCAGGTGAAAATCTTAATGTTGGTATTGCTTGGGGAGGACACTTGGCAAGTCAGATAGATTACGGTTTCGAAAATGGTGCAGCTGATTTTCCTGGGGCATCGCCACAATTTGTTGTCTTTTTAGACCCGGATTTAAGCAATACTCTTAATCCAGAGCAAGAAAATCAACAATCAAATATAAATATCAATCCTAACGCAATTGTTTCACAAGGTCAACTTATCATTGTAAAAGATGCTAGCCCTGACAGTGCTCAGGATTTTGGCTTCACTATAACTGGTCCAACGGGGGCTAATATTACATCCCCTTTTACTCTGGATGATGATGCGGATGGAACTCTTTCAAACCAAGAAACATTTTTCGGATTAATAGAAGGCGAATATATTATCACGGAAAATTCTATATCTGGATGGACACTTGCAAGTATCACGCCAGTTGAAAATGGTGCTGAAGATACAACCACGGCGGATATCTCGAGTACAGATATTGGTGCCAGGACAGCTACTATTACTGTTGCGAATGGAGAGGATTGGGTAGTTACATTTGTTAATGAAGAAGATCAATGTGTCCCACCCGTTATTGATACACAGCCATCTGATGCATCTGTATGTGAAGGATCCCCAGTGCAGTTTTCAGTGATTGCTTCGGGAACTTCCCTTACATATCAATGGAAAGAGAATGGAGTGGATCTTACGGATACTGGAGTTTATAGTGGCACCCAAACAGCTACCTTATCCATTAGCGACGGAACGGGACTTAATGGAAAAACGTATGAGGTGGTGATAACCGAAAGCCTTGATTGTTCAACAACCAGTGAAACGGTTACGCTTACAGTTAACCCTGAATCCACGGCGGATGCAGGAGCAGATCAGACGGTCTGTGGCGATGGTTCGGTCGACATAGCAGCCACGGCAAGTGGAGCGGGCATGTGGAGCGGAGGCGCTGGCACGTTCGGTGATGCTACTTCCGCAACTACGACCTATACGCCTGATGCTACGGAGCTTGGGACGATGGTTACCCTTACCTGGACGACTACGGACCCTGATGGGGACGGACCTTGTGTAGAGGCTTCCGATATGGTCGATATTACCTTTAATGAAGAATCCACGGCGGATGCAGGAGCAGATCAGACGGTCTGTGGCGATGGTTCGGTCGACATAGCAGCCACGGCAAGTGGAGCGGGCATGTGGAGCGGAGGCGCTGGCACGTTCGGTGATGCTACTTCCGCAACTACGACCTATACGCCTGATGCTACGGAGCTTGGGACGATGGTTACCCTTACCTGGACGACTACGGACCCTGATGGGGACGGACCTTGTGTAGAGGCTTCCGATATGGTCGATATTACCTTTAATGAAGAATCCACGGCGGATGCAGGAGCAGATCAGACGGTCTGTGGCGATGGTTCGGTCGACATAGCAGCCACGGCAAGTGGAGCGGGCATGTGGAGCGGAGGCGCTGGCACGTTCGGTGATGCTACTTCCGCAACTACGACCTATACGCCTGATGCTACGGAGCTTGGGACGATGGTTACCCTTACCTGGACGACTACGGACCCTGATGGGGACGGACCTTGTGTAGAGGCTTCCGATATGGTCGATATTACCTTTAATGAAGAATCCACGGCGGATGCAGGAGCAGATCAGACGGTCTGTGGCGATGGTTCGGTCGACATAGCAGCCACGGCAAGTGGAGCGGGCATGTGGAGCGGAGGCGCTGGCACGTTCGGTGATGCTACTTCCGCAACTACGACCTATACGCCTGATGCTACGGAGCTTGGGACGATGGTTACCCTTACCTGGACGACTACGGACCCTGATGGGGACGGACCTTGTGTAGAGGCTTCCGATATGGTCGATATTACCTTTAATGAAGAATCCACGGCGGATGCAGGAGCAGATCAGACGGTCTGTGGCGATGGTTCGGTCGACATAGCAGCCACGGCAAGTGGAGCGGGCATGTGGAGCGGAGGCGCTGGCACGTTCGGTGATGCTACTTCCGCAACTACGACCTATACGCCTGATGCTACGGAGCTTGGGACGATGGTTACCCTTACCTGGACGACTACGGACCCTGATGGGGACGGACCTTGTGTAGAGGCTTCCGATATGGTCGATATTACCTTTAATGAAGAATCCACGGCGGATGCAGGAGCAGATCAGACGGTCTGTGGCGATGGTTCGGTCGACATAGCAGCCACGGCAAGTGGAGCGGGCATGTGGAGCGGAGGCGCTGGCACGTTCGGTGATGCTACTTCCGCAACTACGACCTATACGCCTGATGCTACGGAGCTTGGGACGATGGTTACCCTTACCTGGACGACTACGGACCCTGATGGGGACGGACCTTGTGTAGAGGCTTCCGATATGGTCGATATTACCTTTAATGAAGAATCCACGGCGGATGCAGGAGCAGATCAGACGGTCTGTGGCGATGGTTCGGTCGACATAGCAGCCACGGCAAGTGGAGCGGGCATGTGGAGCGGAGGCGCTGGCACGTTCGGTGATGCTACTTCCGCAACTACGACCTATACGCCTGATGCTACGGAGCTTGGGACGATGGTTACCCTTACCTGGACGACTACGGACCCTGATGGGGACGGACCTTGTGTAGAGGCTTCCGATATGGTCGATATTACCTTTAATGAAGAATCCACGGCGGATGCAGGAGCAGATCAGACGGTCTGTGGCGATGGTTCGGTCGACATAGCAGCCACGGCAAGTGGAGCGGGCATGTGGAGCGGAGGCGCTGGCACGTTCGGTGATGCTACTTCCGCAACTACGACCTATACGCCTGATGCTACGGAGCTTGGGACGATGGTTACCCTTACCTGGACGACTACGGACCCTGATGGGGACGGACCTTGTGTAGAGGCTTCCGATATGGTCGATATTACCTTTAATGAAGAATCCACGGCGGATGCAGGAGCAGATCAGACGGTCTGTGGCGATGGTTCGGTCGACATAGCAGCCACGGCAAGTGGAGCGGGCATGTGGAGCGGAGGCGCTGGCACGTTCGGTGATGCTACTTCCGCAACTACGACCTATACGCCTGATGCTACGGAGCTTGGGACGATGGTTACCCTTACCTGGACGACTACGGACCCTGATGGGGACGGACCTTGTGTAGAGGCTTCCGATATGGTCGATATTACCTTTAATGAAGAATCCACGGCGGATGCAGGAGCAGATCAGACGGTCTGTGGCGATGGTTCGGTCGACATAGCAGCCACGGCAAGTGGAGCGGGCATGTGGAGCGGAGGCGCTGGCACGTTCGGTGATGCTACTTCCGCAACTACGACCTATACGCCTGATGCTACGGAGCTTGGGACGATGGTTACCCTTACCTGGACGACTACGGACCCTGATGGGGACGGACCTTGTGTAGAGGCTTCCGATATGGTCGATATTACCTTTAATGAAGAACCTAATGCTGGTGCAGATAATACAAGTATGGTTTGTGAGGGTACCATTGTTAATCTTTTAGATCTAGCTAATGCACCAGGAGGTAGTTTTAGTGGTGCAGGTGTAAGTGGAACTACGTTTGATACAACAGGTCTAACACCTGGCGAATATATCGTAGAATACACGGTAGAGGGAATGGAGGTATGTCCAGATGATATTGCAATAATTACCATTGGGGTTGCTGAGGACATTATTGTTCAGGAGTGTACGGCGGTAGATGCTAGTTATTGTGAAGATGGTACTAAATATAATTTCTATTGGATAGGACATAGTGCGGTACCAGGAGGTTCAAATTTCTTTGGTTCAAATGAAACTAATAATTTGAGTTTTACGGAATTCAATGATGGTACGGCCTTGGTACAAGGAACTTCCGTTCAAGGAAGTTGTACTGCCGAACTTTATATTAAGCTGATAGGAAAAACCGATTGGGACGGCTGGCAGGCCCAAGGAGGTATGTACAAGGAAATGGGTTGTACAAATCCAGACCCATCTGCACTTGAATATTATGTTATTGATGGGGAATCCAGTACCATTACCGTAACAGGTGGTGATTGCCTAGAGGAAGGGGTGTTTAATGTAATACAAAGACCAGACCCCAATGATTTGGCAACACCACATTTAGGTGTGATTATTGGCCCAGGTGGTGTATTACACGGCACAGATTCAACAGCCGATGGTATTTCAGGTTGGGGATGGATGGGTACCCAGGCAGATCCACAGAAGTACAAAATTGATTTCAATTTTGAGTTGGATTGCCAAGATGCAACGGGTTGCGACTTTGACACAGAAATCTGCGACGGTATTGACAATGATGGTGACGGGGAAATTGATGAAGGTTTTGATGCTGACGGCGATGGTATTCCAGATTGTGAAGATCAAGAAGAATGTGATGGAGTTGATAATGACGGGGACGATTTGGTTGATGAAGGTTTTGATTCAGATAATGACGGAACTGCAGATTGTTATGATATCGAGGAATGCGATGGCATTGACAATGATGGTGATGGTGAGATTGATGAAGGTCTTGATTGCAACGGCATAGAAATATGTGACGGCATTGACAATGACGGTGACGGTGATGTTGATGAAGGGTTTGATGATGTTGACAATGATGGTATTGCTGATTGCGTTGATCCTTGTGACAATAGATATGATGCAGATGGCGATGGTATTCCAGATTGTGAAGACGTTGAAGAGTGTGATGGCGTGGACAATGATGGAGACGACATAATAGATGAAGGTTTCACCGATACTGATGGTGATGGCGTTGCTGACTGTGTTGATCAAGAAACTTGTGATGGTGTTGACAATGATGGTGATGGCGAGATTGATGAAGGCTTTGAAGATACTGATGGAGATGGAATAGCCGATTGCGTAGATCAAGAAGAATGCGATGGCCTTGACAATGATGGTGACGGTGAAGTTGATGAAGGTTTTGATGACTCTGATGGTGATGGAATCGCCGATTGCGTAGATCAAGAAGAATGTGATGGTATTGATAATGATGGTGATGGTGAAATAGATGAAGGCTTCGATTCGGACAATGATGGTATAGCTGATTGTTTTGATATCTGTGAAGGTGGGGATGATAACCTCGATACCGATGGTGACGGTACTCCTGACCATTGTGATGATTGTGATGATGATGGAGATGATGACAACGACGGCGTGAAAAACTGTGATGATATCTGTGAAGGTGGGGATGATAACCTCGATACCGATGGTGACGGTACTCCTGACCATTGTGATGATTGTGATGACGATGGCGATGATGACAACGATGGCGTAAAGAACTGCGTTGATATCTGTGAAGGCGGAGATGACAATATCGATACTGATGGTGACGGTACTCCTGACCATTGTGATGATTGTGATGACGATGGCGATGATGACAACGATGGCGTTAAGAACTGCGTTGATATCTGTGAAGGTGGAGATGACAATATCGATACTGATGGTGACGGTATTCCTGACCATTGTGATGATTGTGATGACGATAGGGATGATGACAACGATGGCGTGAAAAACTGCCTTGATATATGTGAAGGTGGAGATGACAATATCGATACTGATAGTGATGGTATTCCTGACCATTGTGATGACTGTGATAATACAAAAGATTCAGATGGTGATACCATTCCTGATTGCGAAGACATCGAAGAATGTGATGGCATAGATAATGATGGCGATGGTGAGATAGATGAAGGTTTGGATTGTGATGGAGGCCCCACAAGTGGTTGTGAGACAGCATATGCAAGATATGATGCAAGCAATACTTGTTTTATCACCGATGACTTGGGAGGCCCTAATAATAATCGTTGGGGTTGGACAAACTATCTAGAAGCAGAAGGTGAATACACATTAGATCTTTATTCCGCTGCCGGACAGTGTGATTTAACTAAAGGGACTAAGACAGGCGAGGTGACAGTTGACTATTCTGGAGGAGAAGTGACCGTTTCAGTCGAAATGCTTGCGGGTTATGTAATGACTGAAGCCCAATTGTACATTGGTGATACACCTTATCCTTTGAAAAACGGACAGCCAACAGTTTCCAGCGGTCAGTTTCCTTATAAGAAGGAAGGTTTGGACAACGTAACAAACCTACAATTTGATCCAATAGATGTGAGTAGTTCAACAAATGGATTCCATATCATTTTACATGCTGAAACCTGTGCCAATTCCGCTGCGATTAAAGTTGCTGAGACGGCAGTTAAAGCTTATCCAATGACGTTCAAAGATGAGTTAAATCTACAGGTTGATATCAATTACGATTCCAAATTAAAAATAAAAATGTTTGATATGGATGGTCGAATGGTGTTAAGAGATAACAGCAAGTATGTTGTAAAAGGTACAAACCACTTGAATTTTAGAGTAAGTAGTCTAGCACCTGATATGTATATCGTTATTATTAATACTTCAAGAGAAGAAATAATTCGAAAAGTCTTATCGAGAAAATAGAATATTTATTAACCTTAAACCAAAAAGCCCTGACATTTACGTCGGGGCTTTTAGCATTAAATTGGTTTAGTTTGGTAAGATTTGGGATGTCAAATATGGAACTATTTAGGAGTTTTTTAAATTAAAAGTTGTCAAGCACCAAATTTTGTATGTTAACCATATCTATTTTGATGTATGATAATTAATACCCTTACGACCAACGTCTTATTTTGTAAATTTGTATTTGAATTGTAGGAATGAAAAAAGTAGTAATAGGACTTTCAGGTGGAGTAGATTCCAGTGTTGCCGCGTATCTTTTAAAAGAACAAGGGTATGAGGTGATTGGACTGTTCATGAAGAATTGGCACGATGATTCTGTGACCATTTCGGAGGAATGCCCATGGTTAGAGGATAGTAATGATGCTTTGATTGTTGCTGAAAAATTGGGGATTCCCTTCCAAACTGTTGATTTGAGTGTTGAGTACAAAGAGCGTATAGTTGATTATATGTTCAATGAATATGAAAGAGGAAGAACACCAAATCCCGATGTACTTTGTAATCGGGAAATCAAGTTTGATGTGTTTTTAAAAATAGCATTGCAACTAGGAGCAGATTATGTTGCGACAGGTCATTATTGTCGTAAGGGAACATTGGTAAATGATAAAGGAGAAGAAACCTTTCAACTTCTTTCGGGTAAAGATGATAATAAGGATCAATCTTATTTCTTATGTCAGCTTTCACAAGAGCAATTGTCGAAAACACTTTTTCCAATCGGTAATTTGACCAAACCAGAAGTAAGGCAGATTGCTGCTGACAATGCATTGATAACTGCGGATAAGAAAGATTCGCAAGGACTTTGCTTTATTGGTAAAGTGCGATTACCTGAATTTCTTCAGCAAAAACTAAAACCTAAAAAAGGAGTAATCGTAGAAGTGCCATCGACGATTGAAGAATACCAGCATCAAGTACCGAGTTTTTCAAACAAGGAAGAGGAATTATCATTTTATTCGCAAAAGCCTAAGTATGTTATCACTGATGGAAAAATAGTTGGTGAACACCAGGGAGCACATTATTTTACCAAAGGTCAACGAAAAGGCTTAGATGTTGGGGGTACAAAAGAGCCTCTGTTTGTTATAGATACCGATGTTGATGAGAATGTAATATACACAGGGCAGGGCAAGTCACATCCGGGATTGTACCGTAGAACTTTGTTTGTTACTAATGCAGAACTACATTGGGTTAGATCTGATTTAGCTTTGAAGGTAGATGAATCTATGGAAGTAATGGCTAGGATACGATATCGTCAAGCTTTACAGAAGGCCACTATATACAAGATTGACAGCGGGCTGTACGTTGATTTTGAAGAAAAGCAATCCGCAATAACTGAGGGTCAATTTGTTGCTTGGTATTTAGACGATGAATTGATTGGTTCTGGGGTTATTTCTTAAAAATCACTGTTAGTACGAACAGACATATGATATGAAAAATAGAATAACCGAACTTTTCGGAATTGAATATCCAATTATACAAGCTGGGATGATTTGGGCGAGTGGATGGCGTTTGGCTTCAGCTGTTTCAAATGCTGGAGGATTGGGTTTAATTGGTGCCGGCTCAATGTATCCCGAAGTTTTGAGGGAGCATATTCAAAAGTGTCAAAAGGCAACGAACAAACCCTTTGGGGTCAATGTGCCAATGTTATATCCAGATCTTGAGGAAATCATAGATATTATTATTAGAGAAGGGGTGAAAATTGTGTTTACTTCCGCTGGTAATCCAAAGACTTGGACCAATCACTTAAAGGAAAACGGAATTACAGTGGTCCATGTGGTAAGTAGTGTAAAGTTTGCATTGAAAGCTGAACAAGCTGGTGTTGATGCTATTGTTGCCGAGGGTTTTGAAGCAGGCGGACATAACGGTAGGGATGAAACAACTACTTTGGTTTTAATTCCTGCGGTTAAAGACAAAATCAGTATTCCACTTATTGCCGCAGGCGGTATTGCATCGGGACAATCTATGTTGGCAACCATGGTCTTAGGAGCAGATGCCGTACAGGTGGGAAGCAGATTTGTAGCAAGTAATGAAGCATCTTCACATGACCTTTTTAAGCAAAAAGTTGTTGAGGCAAATGAAGGTGATACACAATTAACACTAAAAGAATTGGCCCCAGTACGGCTTATTAAAAACAAGTTTTACAACGATGTCCAAAATGCTTATGAACAAGGAACCCCAATAGAAGGCCTAAAGAAAATTCTTGGTAGGGGTCGTGCCAAACGGGGTATGTTCGAAGGTGATATGGAAGAAGGAGAACTGGAAATTGGCCAAGTTTCAGCTTTGATTCATGAGGTAAAACCTGCAGCCCAAATCGTTGATGAAATGGTTCAGGAATTTAACAAAGCAAAGCAAAAAGTAACCCTGTTATAGTCTAGACATCATATACCTCATGAGAGATTTGCAGCTTATCAGCATTCTCCAAACGAGGTAATCTGCGTTGGTTTTTTCTTTGAAACCGTTCCATACGTCTTAGAATTTTGTCCAACATTTTCACGGCTCTTTGAATATAATAGCCCTTGTTCAGCATAACACATTCAGCCTGTTGGGCCAAAGCGGCATCAGTTATTTCGGCTCGTGAAGGTGTTCCCTTTTTTGCCAAATTTTCTAATACTTGGGTCGCCCAAATATTGGGGATATGGGCAGCAGCACATATACGCATGATTTCTTGTTGTATCGATGCGAAATTTTTCCAACCCGTTTCTATGGCCAAATCACCTCTAGCTGTCATTACACCAATCGGGAATGAACGCATGGCTGTTAATAATATAGAGGGTAGGTTAGAAAACCCTTTTTCGGTCTCAATTTTAAGGATAACCCCAATTTTGGAATCAAGTTTGTCAAGTTCATTATATAAATCCAGAATATCCTCTTTGGAATTTACAAAGGAGAAGTTTACGGCATCTGCATGTTTTGCGATAAATTTTATGTCTTCCCTATCTTTATTGGTCAAGCCACTTATTTTTAAGTCACTCTTGGGTAGGTTTATGCCTTTGTCAGCTTTTAATTTACTGCCTTTGTCTTTAGCATGAGTGATTTTAACAACAATGTCCTCAGCAGTGACTTTTTCGATAATTCCTTCTATTTTTCCATCATCAAAATAAATAGGTTCTCCTTTTTTGGCATCCTCAAAGACCTGAGGTAAGGTACATGAAACATGAGCTAGTTTAATCAATTTTCCATTTTCGTCATGTACCGTGGATTCACCGGGAATACTTTCTTTATGCAGTCTAAGACGATCTTCAGAATGTAGTACGATAAATTGTTCCTTGGGCAAAAGCTCTCCGACTCTAAAGGGTTTTTGATTTTCCTTCGATTTATCTTTATGCAAAAATATTTCTGTGCCAGTTTCAAGGTAGGCGGAGTCTGAACAATAACCCACTCTGGCCTTACCATCTTTCCCTTTAACAATAATCTTACATTTTTTATCTCTTGCATCAGTAAATCTAAGAGTGTCA